>JALRAS010000040.1 GCA_023262495.1 Bacteroidia bacterium
ATTGATTGGTAGTGAAGGAACCTTGGGTATTGTTACAAAAATTGTTTTCAAGTTGATACCATTGCCTCAAAAGAACATACTGATGTTGGTGCCGTTTAACGAGGCTGAAAAAGCATGCGCTGCGGTAGCTGCTGTTTTTTACAAAGGAATTGTGCCAAGTGCTATGGAGTTTATGGAAAGAGATGCTATCGATTGGACATTAAAATATGTTGAAGGAATTGGCATTGAGGTTGGTGATGAGGTGCAAGCGCACTTACTGATTGAATTGGATGGTAACGACCTCGATGTTTTAATGAAGGAGGCAGAAATCGTAGCAGATGTTGTATCACAATTTGATTGTGGTGAAATATTATTTGCTGATTCCGAAGCCCAAAAACAAAACTTATGGAAGATGAGGAGAAGTGTTGCCGAAGCAGTTAAAAGTAATTCTATATACAAGGAAGAGGATACTGTAGTAAAAAGAGCCGAGCTCCCTAAATTACTCAAAGGTGTGAAGCGCATTGGTGAGAAATATGGCTTCAAATCTGTTTGCTACGGTCATGCAGGCGATGGTAATTTACATGTAAATATCATTAAAGATAAGTTATCTGATGAGGCCTGGAACAACGAAGTGCCAAAAGGAATTGCCGAGATTTTTGAATTGTGTGTGCAACTTGGCGGTACAATCAGTGGTGAGCATGGGATAGGTTTGGTTCAAAAAAATTATCTGGGAATTGCCCAATCAGCCGCACAAATAGAATTGCAAAAAGGAATTAAAAGACTGTTTGATCCTGAGTGTATTCTCAACCCGGGAAAAATTTTCAATGACTAACTTCTTTTCTGCAACAGTCAATATCAATTATTCATACTTTATCATATCAAATACAATTGAAAGTTCTACTCACCACACTCAATGCTAAGTATATCCACATGAACCTTGCGGTGAGATTGTTATATCACCTCAATAAGCATAAACACGATATTGCCTATAAAGAGTTTTCTATCAAGGAAGATATTACTAGTATGGTTAATACCTGTGTTGCCTATGATATGCTTGCTTTTAGCTGTTATATCTGGAACATCACACAAACACTGTCTTTAATCAAGCTTATCAAGGATGTAAAACCCGAGATAAAAATTTTACTCGGGGGGCCGGAAGTAAGTTATGAGTGGGAAAAAATCATTGCATTAAACGAGATCGATTATATCATTACAGGAGAAGGAGAAATTCCTTTTGGCCGTTTTTTAGATGAGTTTCCTCACGTTGATTTTATTCCCAATCTTGTTCATAAAAAAGATGGTGAAGTAAAATACCTTTCTCAATCGTGCACCTTCGATTTGAGTCAATATAAAGATATCAATCCCTATGAGGCAGATGAAGCTGAAATACTCAAAAATAAAGTTTGTTACATTGAAACCTCTAGAGGTTGTCCTTATAAATGTGAGTTTTGCCTGGCAAGCTTAGATAACAAGGTCAGGTATTTACCTGATACTGCTATCAAGCATAATTTATTGCACTTGATTAGGCATGGCAGAGTAATCAAATTTTTAGATCGAACCTTCAATGTAAAGAAGGATTTTACCATTGACATATTCAAGTTTATTTTGCAACATCATTTGCCGGGCAATGTGTATCAGTTTGAAATTACAGCCGATATTGTGCATCCCGATATCATTAAGTTTATTGATGAGCACGTTCCACCGGGAATATTCAGATTTGAAATTGGTATTCAAACGGTAAATCAAAAAGCAAATTTGGAGGTGAGCAGAAAGCAAAATTTTGACAAAACAAGAAAGGTGATTCAACAATTGCAACATAAAATTGAAATGCATTTGGATCTGATTGTTGGCCTGCCTCTGGATTATTTAGATGATATAAAATATAGTTTTGAAGAAGTATTTAAACTATTTCCTTCTGAATTGCAATTGGGCTTCCTCAAATTTTTAAAGGGTACTCCGGTGCGCGATAAGCATGAATCTCACGGATATAAATTTGATCCTGCACCTCCTTATCAGTTGATAGAAAGTAATTATTTATCTCGTGAAGAATTGAATGAAATCACCATGATAGAGGAGATGCTCGAAATATATTGGAATAAAAAAAGAGCATGTAACGCCTTAAAATATGTGAGCCAGCATTACAGTATTTTCGATTTTTTCAGAGGACTTGCCCATCACTTTGTATTAAAAAGTGATTTTCACAAGCATTCATTACTTGATGTTTTTGACCGATTGATTGAATACGCTGAATCTGCTTTTGCCGATGATTACAGATTAAAGCAACTGATTGCTATTGACTTTTATTTGGCACACCGATCAAGGCCGCGTAAAATACTTTTGCGCGAGTCGGTGCGTGCTGTTCGTGAACAATTAATTAAGGCAAATCAATTAGATATTAACTCATTCAGATATTTATTTTTTGAAATTGATTTTGATTTACTGCACTTCCAACAGAAGCAAGAAATAATTGAAAATAAGCATCAGTTGATATTTAAATATTCGGGTACAAGAAATCCTGAAGTCATAGTTGCAGGTTAGTCGCTGCGATATTGTTTTTTGAAGACCATTATTTACGATTGGTCAAATTGTTGAAATCTTAGTGGAAAATTAAGCGTTATCGCTACAAGAATCAACATGAAATTAGCGCAATTTTGACTTTCAAACTTCAAATTAAAATTTAAATTGTTACAGTCAATTCTTTTCCCCACAAGGACAAACTTCAATATCATGGAACTTGTATTTGCAACCCATAACCTCAACAAAGTAATAGAGGTGCAAGATATGTTAGTTAGAGACATACAATTGGTAGGTTTAGATCAACTAGGCTTTAATCAAGAGATAGATGAAGATGGTTTGGATCTTGAATCCAATGCGCTTATCAAAGCCATGCACGTGTGGGGTTTGTTTGGTAAAAATTGTTTTGCTGATGACACCGGATTAGAGGTAGAAGCACTCAATGGTTTGCCCGGTGTTTTTAGCGCCCGCTTTGCAGGTGAGCAAAAAAACGATAAAGCCAATATTGAATTGTTGCTCGAAAAAATGAAGGACAAAAGCAATCGCAGGGCGCAATTCAGAACTGTTATCTGTTTGGTGCTCGATGGCGAAAAGTATTTCTTTGAAGGAGTCATTCAAGGAGAAATTACCCATGAGCCAAGAGGTAATGGCGGCTTCGGATATGATTCGGTTTTCATGCCTGCTGGATTTGATATTACTTTTGCTGAAATGGACATGTACACCAAAAATGCCATCAGTCACCGATCAATCGCATTTAAAAAATTAGTTGCGCATCTTAATGGGTTAAAGAATATTTAACATCTCATTGTTAAAGTAATCTTTCAACTGCCGTAAAACATTTTCTTTCTTCCTTTACATTTGTTTAAACTATGATGATATCATACTGTTGATATGGTATCTGCATTAACATTCAATCATTAAGATATGAAACAAAAAATAGGAATTGTTTTTGGAGGTTTTTCGCGAGAACGAGAAATTTCTTTTGCAGGAGGTAGAACGGTTTACGATAATTTAAATAAGTCATTGTTTGAGCCCATAGCGCTTTTTATAGATAGCTTTGGAAATTTTATTGAACTCGATTGGAAATATATTTACAAGGGGAGTATTCGTGATTTTTATCCCCCTGTTTCATTCTTGCAGGAGAGCCCCAATCAGTTTCAGGTATATGCCGAAAGTATAGCTTTCGATAATCATGATTTGGCAATTCAAATGGCTCAAGATATTGGCCAAATTATTCCACCCGATCAATTGAAACATAAAATTGATTTCGCGTTTTTGTGTTTGCATGGCCCATATGGTGAGGATGGAACCATTCAGGGACTATTGGATTACTATGGTATTCCTTATTCGGGATCAGGTATATATCCATCAGCAGTAGGCATCAATAAGGTTATACAAAAGCAGTTGATGGCTGATGCTAATTTTAATTGCCCCGAAAATATGACGATTGCCAAGGATGAGTGGGATTACTCCAATCGTCAAGCAATTTTTGACAGAGCTGCTTCGCTAGTTAAATTTCCAATGGTGGTAAAAGCACCAACGCAAGGTTCCTCCATTGGCATAAGCATTCTCAAACAGTCTTCTTTTGAACAATTTTGTGAAGCAATCAATAAAAGTTTGTTTCGCATTCAAATGAGTGGTGCTGTTTGGCACGCCACTTCCGAAACCGAAAAAGTGGAGAAGGTACGATTATGGGCCGATATCAGAGAAGGAATTGGACTGCCTGTGCAGGTTTTGGTTAAACATTCAAATGCATCGAAAACCGAAACAACGATATACCACCCCGAGCAATTGTTGAGTTTTTTGAATACCACAGCTATTGAATCAGACATTATTATTGAAGCCATTGATGGCGAGAATGAGGTGCTCATTGAACAATTCATTGACGGAAAAGAATTTTCATGTATTGTAGTAGAGCACTATGTCAATGGCCAACGAGAAGTAATTGCCCTGCCGCCAACTGAAATAAAGAAAGCACAGGATTTGTTTGATTATAGGAGTAAATACTTGCCTGGCTTAGCACGAAAAATTACACCGATTGATTTGCCGATGAATCAAATCAAAGATATTGCTACCGCCTGTACCTTGTTATTTAAAGCGCTGCGATTTGATGTGTATGCCCGTATCGATGGTTTTATCAATGCAAAAGGAGAAATATTTTTAAATGATCCGAATACCACATCGGGCATGATGCCTTCTTCTTTTTTCTTTCATCAAGCCGCTGAGATTGGTTTAAACCCTTCTCAATTCCTGACCTTTATTATTGCTACCTCATTGAAAAAGAGAGCGCTGTTAAGTAAAAATCAGCCCGCTATAATCAAACACCTAGAGCAGCTCAATGAACGTATTGTAGGTAATAATGCTATTGGCAACAAAAAAATAAAAGTGGCTGTTATCCTCGGTGGGTATAGCAGTGAGCGGCATATTTCTGTAGAAAGTGGCAGAAATATTTATGAGAAATTAGCATCGTCTGAAAAATATTTGCCAATTCCTGTATTCCTTACAGGAAATAAGGATGAACATCAATTATATATCTTGCCAATCAATATTCTCTTAAAAGATAATGCTGATGACATTAAAGAGAAAGTAGCTCATTTTTATGAGCATCCATTTATCACTTCTGTGAAAGCCGATGCATCAGCAATTACGGCCTTCTACACAGGGAGTAGGCAAACGATAGATCCACAGCCGATAACGTATGAACATCTGAAGGAAATGATAGATATAGTTTTCATTGCTTTACATGGTCGCCCGGGAGAGGATGGCGCTGTGCAAAGTAAATTAGATGCCCTAGGTATACCCTATAACGGAAGTGGTGTAGCAAGTTCTCAAACAACCATCAACAAATATCAAACCAATGAAATCTTGATGAAGTCTGGTATGCTTGCCGCCAAACATCGATTGGTAAGCGCATTAGAATGGCTTGCTGATCCTCAAAAATTGAGCGCAGAAATTGAAGAAGCATTCCATTATCCTTTTATTGCCAAACCGGTGGATGATGGTTGTAGTAGCGCGGTAAAGAAGATTAAATCAGCAAAAGACCTTGAAGCATTTGCGGCACTTATATTCAGGGAGCAACAATCCTTAATGAGTGAACCGGCAGCTCAACTAAAAGTGAAGTCAAACGAAGAGTTTCCAATCAAGTCAGAGTTTCTTATCGAAGAGTTGATTAGTGCAAATGGAGCGAAGCACTTTTTAGAGATTACTGGAGGTATGCTCACACATTACAATGCATCAGGGGAGGTGGAGTACGAAATTTTTGAAGCAAGTGAAACACTCGCAGAGGGTGAGGTGCTTTCCCTAGAGGAGAAGTTCTTGGCAGGGCAAGGACAAAACATTACTCCTGCAAGATATGCCGCAAATAAAGTGGCATCTAAAGCAATCTCAGAGGAAGTTAAGAAACAATTGAAAAAGGCAGCAGAGGTGCTCAACATCGAAGGTTATGCCCGTATAGATGCATTTGTTAGGATCTTTGAGAATGGCAAGGTTGAGGTCATATTCATTGAAGTAAACTCGCTCCCCGGTATGACACCTGCCACATGTATATTTCATCAAACGGCTATCAATGGATACAAACCTCTCGATTTTATTGACCGTATTCTCGATTTTGGTTTCAAGAGGATGAAGCGCATGGCTATTAATTAAATACAATTAGCAACTTAGGTATTTCATCATACACAAATTATACAATAGCCTAATGCCGATTCTGTTTGATATTGGCCTTAATTGAAAGTGTAACCGGTATTAACGGTATAATTTATCACTCACATTGCTACAACATGTGTGTCTTTTTAATTTATTCAGTTAAATTTGCGACTCAATATTATACATGGCTACAAAAAATAAAAGCAATTTGTTAAAGCATGTGCTCATCATTTTAAGTATTTATGCAGTGGTGATATGGATTGTTTTGCAATGCTTAAAGAGTTTTACCATGCATGGAATTGCTGTAAAAGTCCCTGACCTAAGGGGTAAAACACCAACAGAGTTGAAAAAACTAGAAGAGTCAATCGAGTTGGAGTTTATTGTAAATGATTCGGTATATGTGGTTGATGAAAAAAAAGGTACTGTTATAGAGCAAAATCCACAGGCAGGTTCGGAGGTGAAGCAAAATAGAAAAATTTATGTGACCATCAATGCCTTCAGACCCCCAACCATCAAAATGCCAAAACTAATCGACTACTCGCTTCGTCAAGCAAAGGCGGTGCTCGAAACCTATGGGTTAGAAGTAGGAAACATTGAATATGAGCCAGATTTTGCAAAAGATGCGGTATTAAAACAATTGTACAGAGGTAGAATTATCAACCCAGGTGATCCTGTGGCGCAGGAATCAAAGATAGATTTGGTCCTCGGAGACGGCCTCAAAGGTGAAAAGGTAGCCCTTCCCGATTTAATTGGTTTGCTTCGAAAAGATGCGCTCAATATAATTGCTCAAAATTCGTTATCTGTTGGATCGGAGATATTTGATAAATCGGTTACAGATACAGCTGAAGCCATTATTTACAGACAATTTCCAATATTTAAAAATGATGAAAAAGTAAATATGGGAAGAGCTATAGACTTATTTTATACACAGGATGATTCAAAAATTAAATCGGCAAAAGACTCATTAGAGTTGCGATTGAATAACCTTGATGAGGATGAAGAGGAATAATATTTTTTTATTTACCGCGTTGACTTGTTTTTTTCTTAGAGCTGCCGCTCAAGAGCGTATTGTACCTTTAAATGCCAATCCAATACTGATGGAAAAGTATCATCAGAAGCAATCCGTGAGGTCGGCCAATGCGCTCAATACTTTTTGGATTCATGAGCCAATCACCGTGTTGCCCTTTCAAGATGATTTTAGCAGAATAAAAAATACCGACTATAATCCTGATCATTATCCTTCTGCCGCAAAATCAGACTCTGTTTGGAATAGCTATAAAATAAATGGTGCTGCACCTCCAATTGGAGAGTCGTATTTTATGAGAGATACTTCTTACACCTACACATTTAATAGTTCCAATAATACGGTTACACGCGTGGCCAATGCTCCTTTTACGCTTACTTTTTTTCAAAATAAATTGGCGCCTAATGTGATAACATTAACCAAAGAATTTTGGCCTTTGTACGATAGTATTCGATTTAATCCTACAACAAACCAGCCTGACACATTTGCCATAGCGCCCGACACCATGATTGTTGGCATTACTGATACTTTGTACTATGTAAAAGTAGCAGCGGGGAAATCAAACTGGAAAAATAGTAATGTGTTTTGGAACGACACCTATCCTGTAAATCCACCTAGTATTGGAGTAGTTACTTTTGATGGGATTGACTCCACCGGCTATCCTTACAATTTTAACATAGCAACCGCGCAGGGAAAAGCTGATGTTCTTAACTCTGTACCTTTTGATCTTTCGGCATTTTCTCCGGTGAATGACAGTATTTTTTTTAGTTTCTATTATCAATCAACCGGCCGCGGTAATAAACCTGAACCCGAGGACTCTATCAAATTAGAATTTAAAACCAAGGAAGGAACTTGGAACAGAGTATGGGGAAAGCAAGGATATGCACTGACCTCTGATAGTGTGTTTTCACGCAATGTTATTGCCATCAAGGACTCTGCTTACTTTCATAGGAATTTTGAATTTCGATTCACCAATTATGCCACACTCAGCGGAAGTTTAGATCATTGGCATATTGATTACGTTAGGATTGATTTAGATAATGATACTATCAATAAAGATATCACCTGGGTTTATCCAGGAAAATCCCTTTTTAAGCTCTATCAACAAATTCCTCGCAAGCAATATACAGGTGCTTCAGCCGACTATTTTAAAAACTATGTCCGCAATTTATTTAATCAAACCATTAACGTTACCTACGAACTAAGAGTGAGAGATTACTTTACCAACACTTTGTTTTCGATTGATGTAAACAATGTAGATTTTACTCCGCTCAACCTCAATAGTTGTTCATTTTGTAATCAGATTTTGAATCCTTTGGCTGTGTCTACCTTCTCCTTCCCTCAAACCTCGGAATGCGCAAGATATGAGGTAAAAGGCCTGATACAAAATATTGCCAATGAGCCCAACCTAGATAATGATACCTTGTATTACACGCAAATATTTGGAGATTGTTTTGCCTATGATGATGGTACTGCAGAAGCTGCATATGGCATTAACTCGCAATTCGCACAAATGGCTGTGAAATTTACCGCCAATCTCAGTGATACGTTGAAAGCATTGCGTATTTTCTTTAATCCGGTTGTGGTAAATGCTTCTCAAACGAATTTCTTTACCATTGTTGTATGGACAAAGGATAGCAACGGTAAACCCGGGAATGAGATTCATAGAAATACAATATCTTATGCACCTATTTACAATGGCACCATGAATGGATTTGTTGATTATCTCCTAGATGCGCCTGTCATAGTATCGGGCGATTTCTTTGTTGGTATTGAACAGTTTGGAGCTAGTGAGTTAAATGTAGGGCTCGATAGAAATACCAATGCAATGGAACAGCAATATTATCAATCAACCGGAACTTGGTTTCTCACTCAATTCAAAGGTTCGTGGATGATGCGTCCTGTTTTTGGTGCTTGTCAAGATTTTTTAAGTGGCATGAATGAAATAGAAAGTGCAGATAATATTAGCTTATATCCAAATCCTACTGATGCTTTAATTAATTTTTCAATGCCTGATGATGATGCCTATATGCTTAATTTGATGGATGCCAGAGGGCAGTTGCTGTATGAGGCGGCAATTAAAAACAACAGCACAGTGGATATTTCATCATTAAGCGATGGAATTTACGTAGCCTTATTGCGTAATGCCTTAACTGGTAAGGTTTTTAGCAGAAAAATTATCCGCTCTAAAAACTAACTTATTCAAGGTGGCAGAGATTTCGGTCATAGAGTTAGCTGCAGTAGCTTTGGCAATTTTATACCTGATATTGGCTGCGGCAAGAAATATTTTTTGTTGGTTGGCAGCAGGTATTAGCTCAATCCTATACATCAAAATTTGTTACGACTCCCATTTGTTTATAGAAACAGGATTGCAATTTTTTTATTTCTTGATGGCTATTGTAGGTTACTTTCATTGGAAGAAAAACAATCTGCAAAATGATGATGATATCAGTCTCTTAACAGTCAGAGGTTTCATACTAGGTACATTGATATGCGGCATACTTTCACTGATGATGGCCTATTATTTTGATAGGTATACCACCGCTGCGCTGCCATGGCTCGATGCGCCAATCACAGTTTTTAGCATTTGGGCCACTTGGCTTGTCATTAAAAAGAAATTAGAAAATTGGTTGTTTTGGGTGTTGATTGATGCGCTCGCCATATATTTATATTATAAAAGAAATTTACAATTAACTGCCCTGCTGTATGCAATGTATACAATATTAGCGGTTGTTGGCTATTACAAATGGAGAAGCGTTTACAACACATACAAAAAATAGCAATTGTCGGTCCGGAATCAACGGGCAAATCAACGCTTACCGAGGCGCTTGCAAGTTATTATGGCGAGCCGTTTGTTGCAGAGGTGGCAAGGTCTTATGTGGCCAATTTAGATAGACCGTATCAACTACACGATATTGAGGCAATGGCTCAAATGCAAGTAATGGCTGAGCGCAAGCTTTTGCAAAATGCAAATCAATATCTGTTTTGCGATACCTCTTTGCTGGTGCATAAGGTATGGGCACAATTTGTTTTTAATGAGGTTCCCGATTCAATCATCAACTCCTATAAACCTAATGCTTATGGCCTGCATTTGCTCTGTAATATTGATATTGCTTGGGTAGCAGATCCCCTAAGAGAGCATCCTCATCACCGGCAAGAATTATTTAATATTTATGAAATGGAATTGCAACAAAGCGGGGCCAACTATACCATCATCAGCGGAAAGCACGAACACAGATGCCAAAGCGCAATTGAGGCAATCAATAATTTTCATAAGAGTTTAAATTTGTAGTTGCAACCTATCACCACTTTATTTTGCTTTGTTTTTTGGGGACTATTAATTCAATCATTTAAATTTTTCATTCAAAATTTTATTTCAATAAGATTGGATTGTATTACCTTAGACAAAAATTTTAATTGAAGTCGTATGAGCATTCGCAGACCTTTCAACTTTAAGCAATGGATTGATGAAAACCGTCACTTGCTTAAACCTCCTGTTGGAAATAAAGTAGTGTATGAAAACACCGAATTTATTGTAATGGTGGTTGGTGGACCTAACTCCAGAAAAGATTATCACTACAATGAGAGCGAAGAATTTTTTTATCAACTTGAAGGTAATATTACGGTTAAAATACAAGAAAATGGCCAATCGGTTGATGTGCCAATCAATGAAGGGGATATATTTTTATTGCCTCCAAAAGTGCCACACAATCCGGTAAGAGGTGCCAATACTATTGGTTTAGTGATGGAACGTAAAAGGAGAGATCATGAGAAAGATGGTTTGTTATGGTTTTGCGAAAAATGCAATCACAAACTGTATGAGAATTATTTTGCTCTTACCAATATCATGACACAATTTCAAGAAACATTTAATTACTTTTACAATAATGATGACTTGAAAACATGCACCAATTGTGGTCATAAGATGGAACCTCCTGTGCCCGTTGCAAAAAGCTCCGACACCGAAACGCATTAATCAGGCTTCATGCTAACGATAGATATTCATACACATATCCTTCCCGAAAAAATTCCCCATTGGAAGGAAAAATTCGGATACGGAGGTTTTATTCAACTTGATCATCATAAGCATTGTTGTGCACGCATGATTCGCGATGATGGGAAGTTTTTTAGAGAAATTGAAGACAACTGTTGGAGTGCCGAAAAAAGAATCAGCGAGTGCAATCATGACCATGTTGATGTGCAGGTGCTTTCTACAGTTCCCGTGATGTTTAGTTATTGGGCAAAACCAGCCGACACAGCTGAGTTAGGCATGTATCTCAACGAGCATATTGCCGATATTGTAAATCGCTATCCTAAAAAGTTTATTGGCCTTGGCACTGTGCCCATGCAGGATACAAAATTAGCGGTGAAAGCACTCGAGGACTGTAAAAAGATGGGTTTAAAAGGTGTTCAGATTGGGAGCAATGTCAATCAATTGAACCTGGATGAGCCACAATTTTATGATTTTTTTGCTGCCTGTCAAGAGTTGGAAATGGCGGTATTTATTCATCCTTGGGAGATGATGGGAGAGGGCAGCATGCAAAAATATTGGCTCCCTTGGCTAGTTGGCATGCCTGCCGAAACAAGCAGAGCCATTTGTTCCATGATTTTTGGAGGTATTTTTGAAAAGTTGCCAAAGCTTAGGGTTGCATTTGCTCACGGTGGCGGAAGCTTTCCATCAACAATTGGTAGAATAGAACACGGCTTTGCATGCCGTCCCGACTTGGTTGCTATCGATAATCAGGTTAACCCTAGAACCTATGTGGGTAAATTTTGGTTTGATAGCTTAGTGCATGATGAAAAAATGCTCCGCTTCCTGATAGATTTTGCCGGTGCCAATCGTGTAGCACTCGGTAGCGATTATCCATTTCCCTTAGGAGAAAATGTACCAGGGGCCATGATCAAGCAAACCGATTATTCCAATGAAGTAAAGGCGCAACTTCTTCATGGTGCAGCTTTAGAGTGGCTGCAAATGAATAAGGCAAATTTTATTTAATGATATGAACTTACATTTTCGCAAAGCCGGTTCAGGGCAACCGCTACTTATTTTGCATGGTTTATTTGGCAGTTGCGACAATTGGGCTACTTTGGCAAAGCAGTTGTCCGCCCACTATCATGTTTTTATTATTGATCAGCGAAATCATGGTCAATCGCCTCATAGTAGTGATTGGAATTACACCGTAATGGCTCATGATATTGAAGAATTTTGTCAACAGCATCAACTCGAAAATATTTTTATTGCGGGTCATAGCATGGGCGGTAAAACGGTAATGAAATTGGCTGAATTGTTTCCTCAAAGAATCAATAAAATAATGATTGTTGATATTGCTCCGAGATATTATCCTACACATCATCAAAAAATTATCGCAGCATTGAAGAGTCTTAATTTTGATGTCATTCAATCACGCAAACAGGCCGATGATATGTTAAATCAGTCGATTGATGATTTTGGTACAAGGCAATTTCTACTTAAAAATATTTACTGGACAGAACAGCAAAAATTAGCATGGAGATTTAATCTCGAGGTGATTGCTGACAATATTGAAATTGTTGGAGAAGCCACACCTGCAGATGCCTCTAAAATATGTGAGATTCCATCAGCATTTGTAAGGGGGGCCTTGTCTGATTATATCACAGGTGCTGATGTGGAGCAAATACAAAGACTGTACCCCAATGCCACACTCATTGATATTGCTGATGCCGGACACTGGGTGCATGCAGATCAACCCGCTGCGCTTTTGACGAGTATGCAGGAGTTTTTTATTTAATTAATTGATTTGAGCGTTCACTTTTTGGCTGTAATTTAATCTATAAGGTCAAAAAAAGAAATAATTCCGAATTAGAAAAGGCGGTATGATTTGTGTTTATTTTAGTCCACAAATTTTCGCCATAAATCGATCTGTATGAATCTTTCAGCAAATACTTTTACAACACGCTGCTTAAATTTCCTTTTTGCTGTAACTTTTATTTTACTTAATAGTCATATACTCAAACAATAGGCGCTAATTGATAAATTTACAAACTTTAAAAATTGATTATATGAAAACTGTCAAATTATATATGAGTGTATTACTTGTTCTCTTATTGCTGTTCCCTTTTATGATGAACGCACAGGAGATAAAACTTGAGAACTTTGATGAAATATCAATTGTAGATGATCTGGAAATTGTACTGATTCAAGGCGACAAAGAAAGTTATAGTATCGACCCTTCAGGTGAAGGAGTTGACGTGAAAAAGGATGGAAACAAATTGACCATCAAAAAACAACAAGGAGGAGGTTCCGGTAAAATTTATCTCCACTTCATTAATCTTAAATGTATCAATATGCTTGGTGCCGGGGAGGTAATCACCGAAAAAGAAATGCAGGCCGATCAATTGAAATTGAATTTGGTTGGTACGGGTTCAATCAGGCTGGCAGTAAAAGCTCAATCAATACAAGCTACTGTAGCCGGGTCAGGATTAATTTCATTGAATGGAACCACCAATAAACTGAATGGAAGCATCACAGGTTCGGGCGATTTGAAAGCATCGCGCTTGATAGCAGAAAATGCTAGTATTGAGTTAACCGGCTCCGGAGATGCATCAATCAATGTGCTGAAAAGCCTAAATGCAAGTGTGTTGGGAACCGGAGACATCAAGTATGTGGGTAATCCAGAAAACCGCGATGTGAATATTTTAGGCACAGGTTCAATTGCACAAACCTCCTTAGGTGCGCTAGATGAAGATATTGAATTGAGTATAAACAATGACATAAAAATTAATATGAATACCGGCAGCAATTTATCCGGTGATACCACTAGATTGAGTATTGGTGATCGAAAAATCATCATCATTGAAGATGATGACAAAGTTGATGCAGAGAAGAAATCTAAAAGGAAAAATGAAAAAAATAAAGATGTAAAACATGTTTGGGCAGGATTGGAATTGGGCTTTTGCGGATATAGTAATAAAGTTTATAATACCACACTTAGCAATGGAGGTGCCTACTCACTCGATTATTTCAGAAGCAATGTCATCAATATTAATCCTATCGAAAGAAATTTTAGAATTTATAAAAACTATATCGCCTTCACCACAGGATTAGGTTTTCAATTTAATCGATTTATGTTTGAGAACAATACTATACTCATGCCTTTCAAAGATTCTATACAGGTGGTCGACAATAATATTAATTACAAAAAGAATATGTTAAAAGCAAGCTATTTAACGCTGCCTTTATTGTTGCAATTCAATACTTCCGACAATCACAGTAAATCTTTTCATATTGCAATTGGCGGGCAACTAGGTTTAAGAATGGGCAGCCGCAGCAAGCAAGTGTATGATGTTGATGGGTCAAGAAAAAGAGATATCAATAAAAATAGCTATAACCTAAACCCTTTTCAATATGGGTTAACCGCGCGTATTGGTTATGGAGGGCTCAATATTTTTGCGAATTACAATCTTTCCGATATGTTCAAAAACAACAAAGGACCTGAGCTGTATCCTTTCCAAATTGGACTTACATTGATACCTTGGTAAATAAGCCAAACAAGTTAAAGCGTGATGAAAGTCGCGCTTTTTTTATTTTAAAAGGATAGTTTATTTCGCTATCAAATTGCATGACGCTCAATCAAATCATCAATGAAATTTTTATAAAAACTGATTAATGTCATTTTATTAATGACCATGTGCTAGTAATTTTGAATCGTAGTTTGGATAGTAATTTAAACTGCTAAACATATTCACTCATCACAACACTAAACACCATGGAAATTATTGTAGACAAGCGTAAAAAGTTGATAGAGATTAAAAAAGAATTTCAAAAACGTTTCCCGTATTTAAAAGTTGAATTTTATCGTGGCAACATGTAGTAGGTGAGGGGTCGCCCAAGGGAATGACTTTGAACGAAGACCTTACAATTGCAGAAGTGCAAACCAAAGAGGCCACGGGGAGTTTTACACTAACTGGACGTACCACGGTTGCTAATTTGGAAGATGCCTTTGCACAATGTTTTGGGCTGTCGGTGCAAGTTTTTAGAAAGTCGGGCAAACTTTGGATTCAAACCACTGCAACCGATCAGTGGACACTTGGCGAACAAAATAAAAACGCCATGCAACAACACGATGAGTTGAAAGAAGCTCCGGTTGACTCAATGGATAGAATGGAGTTGGAGTAATTATTTACCATAAAATAAAATACGATATGAAAACAATCCTCGTAGCTACAGATTTTTCAAATGCAGCCAACAATGCTGTGAAATATGCTGCACAATTTGCCGCAGCCACCAATCATGATATTTTTTTAATGAATACATACATCCCGAGTGTACCGCAATACAGCTCGGTGCATGCCCTCATTTCCGAGGAAACACATGATGAAACACATAGAAATCATTTAAAACTTCTTCATTTGTTGGAAAAGGTTGCTCCTGTTTCTTCAGAAACCTATGTGGCAGTGGGCGATCCCGTAGCAGAGATTTTAAATGCAGCCAAAGTTAAAAAAGCTAATATGGTGGTGGTTGGCACGCATGGTGCCACAGGTGTTAGAAGTGCACTTTTCGGGAGCAACACCAGTAAAATTATAGCAAAGTCCAACTTGCCTGTGCTTTCAGTACCTTCAAAATATCGATTTCAAAAAATTGATACCATTCTTTATGCTACCGACACTAAGAATACTATCAACGAATTGAAGGTGCTTATTCCAATCGCCAAACTATTGAATGCTGCTATCGAAATTGTATACATGAAATATGCTTGGGATAAAAATCCTCAAGTAAAAATAGATTTAGAGAAAAAAATTAAGGCTTTACGGTTTAAAAATATCACGCTGATTGAGCGCAAAGCAGGCATTGAAAAACCACTCACTGAACAATTGAAAGGCTACATCCGTCAGAGAAAACCCCAAATGCTAGCCATGTTTCCTGCCGATAAATCATGGTTTGATAAGTTCTTTACGGGTAGCAAAACCGAGGATATTGCTTTTGAGTTAAAGGTGCCGTTACTTTCTATCAGAAAAAGATTGGTGGCTAAAGACTAGTACCTTTTTGAAATAAGTAAAGGGATTAAAATCTTGACTTGATCAACAAATCATCTTTGGTTCCCTCTGCCTTATCACGTTTAACTGATAGAAGGTACTGAGCTAAACATTTGATTGCTCGTCAAGCGTAACAATAGTCAGACAGGCATCATCGAGTTGGCATAAGTCAATGATTTGTTGAATCAACCCTTTGCCATATTTTAAATTTAGCCAAAGGATATTTTCGTAACGCTCTTGCAAGCCACCTGCCGGGAATAAATTTTCTTTTATTTTTTTAATTTGATTGATACTGATCTCATGCTTGTTTTTTTGCGCTTTTTCAGCTTTGTGTTCAAGCATTTCAATTGATTTAATCAGCTTTTGCTGCTCAACACCAACACTTGCAACAAGCGTAGCATCAATCTTTGAAATATTATTTTTCAGTGCTTCGAACATATTGTAGGCGGCATTTTTTTCTGCACTAAAATCAATTGCATTAACACCTAGTTTATTGAGCAAACTTTCCACCAATGACTCTGCACTTTGGAAAAGCTCTGAAACCGATATATTCAAAGAGGAAAGTTTTTCCGCTTGCTTATGATCTACCCATAGCAATGATTTGCGCAGAGCCAACATGGGATAAAAAACGTGATGCGCATCAAAGGTTGACTTTAACTCTAGCCAATAAGATAGTTCTCCGGCCCCACCAATATAACAAAGGTTGGGTAAAATAAATTCTTGGTATACAGGCCGCATGACCACATTGGGACTGAAGCGCTCGGGAAATTGATCAATTTCATTAATCAAACTATTTTTATCGAATGCTATATCTGTATCAAGCACCTTGTAGCGCTCATCTTCAAACACAATTCTCTTTCTCAAGTGCTCCTTCATGTAAAAGAAATTAATTTCCCTTGGCTTTACCTGAATTTTATCTTCCTTAATAAGTCCACTTGTTACCAAGCTATGTATGCTTTTGTTCACCTCTGTATAAGAACATTGGTTAATCATATCTTCTTTTACAATTTGCTTGAAACTATTTTTAAGGGCAATATCATCGGCATCGAGCACAAGCAGCCCTTCTTTCCCAAAAATGTTGAGCAGCATGTCTCTTGTAGCATCAGAGAGGGTTTGATGTTTGGTATAGGCCTCTTCAATAATTTGGTACAAGTCAAGGTTACCGATACTATGACCGATTGTTTGTTTTAGTAAATCAAAAAAAGGTTGTAATCCTTCGTTTCCAATTCGACCTGTTGCACCTTGCGTGGATGTTTGCCATTCAATTTTTTTGTTGAATAAGTGAATGTGATTGATCTCTTCAAAATCATGATCCTCAGAAGCCATCCAAAATACAGGAATAAATCTGTAGGTGCCTAATTCCGCTTGCAGTTGTCTGCATAATTTAATGACAGAGGCAATTTTATAAATCATGTACAAAGGTCCGGTAGCAGTACACAGCTGATGCCCTGTAGTAATTGTGTAGGTTTGCTTGCTTGGTATAGCATTAATTGCTGACAACAACTCGGGATATGCCACAAAATAATTGGCATGCTGATGTTTTAATACCTCATACAGCAACTGTCTGTTGATTGGTATTTTTTTTCTTGCTGTTATCGCTTGACTAAAATTGTTTATTGAAAAAGGAAGATTGTAAAATTCACGCAATTCCTCAGCGCCCTGTAGATATAAGCCGGTTAAACCACTGAAATAACCAGTTTCAAGTAAAGGTACATGGCTTAACTTCATGATGTATTGTAGATGTAAGTAAAAGGTATAAACTACTTTTTATCGGGTGTAGACTTTTTCTTTTTTCTGTAACGATTAAAGAAATATATACCGCCTCCCAAGACAAGCACAGGCAGTAAATAGGAATTTGAAACACCATTATTGCCAATACTCGCAAACACCCTTTCCCATCTTACTTTATTGAAAATACTGGTTGCGTTGTTGTTCAAACTTAACCAAATGAACACGGCCTTTCCCACAATATGATCCTCGGGTACAAATCCCCAAAACCTGCTATCCAGAGAGTTATGACGATTGTCTCCCATCATGAAGTAATAATTCATTTTGAAGGTATAACTGTTTGCTTCCTTGTTATTAATAAAAATGCGACCGTCTTTTAACTCTAGTTTGTTCTTCTCATACACTTCGATAATTCTTTTGTAAGCGGGTAGACTTGACATATTTAACGCAACTGTTGTACCTGCTTTTGGTATGCTAAGGGCACCGTAATTATCAATGTTCCATTTATTTTCGGGGTTAAAAGGAAATACATATTCAGAGTAATTTCCGTTTTTCTCAAAAATTGGTTCTACATGAACCACGTTACCAAAGCTTTTTAATTTTTCGGCATTTTCCTTGGTAAGCGTCATCTCCCAATCGCCCAAACTCGATGTTTTGGCGAATTCGGTGATTTGCATTTCTATGAGTGTCTTAAAATTAAAATCGCTGCCATCAGTTTGTACGTGGTACTTCCATTGCATGCGCTCTGGCATGTCAGCCAACTTATTGTTGATGTAAAGGATGCCATTTTTTATTTCAAGTTTATCTCCCGGAATACCAACACAACGCTTGATATAATTTTCCTGTTTATCAACAGGGCGGAAATCTTCCATAGGATAGTTGAACACAACCACATCGTTGTTTTTTATTTTTCCAAGGCCCGGTAATCTGAAATAAGGTAACTGAATTATTTCTGAATAGGATTTTACCGTTTCGGTGAATGGCATGGTATGATGTGCAAATGGGAATGATATGGGTGTCATTGGTGTTCGCGCCCCATAGCTGATCTTGCTCACGAAAAGAAAATCGCCAATCAACAATGATTTTTCCATTGATGAAGTGGGAATAGTAAACGCTTCAATTAAAAAGGTTCTGATTAATGTTGCCGCAATTACAGCAAATAAAATGGCATCGCCCCACTCACGCAAGGGGGTTTTTTTCTTGTCGCTTTTGTGAAACAAATGAAATATTCCAAGTGTAATAATGCACCAGAAGATGAATAAAAAGATATTCATTTCCTTTTTGGGTGCTTTGTCTTTTTTAGCCATAATTGTGGTTAGATCTTTTTAATTTACTGCAACGAAGAAAGTAATTATTTCTGTTAATGAAAGTTAAGCCGCGAAGGTATAGAATTTTAGCTTGTTTGCGAAAGTTTTGACGATTGCTTGCGTGATTTTTCAATAACGAAAACCTAACACATCTTTCATGCTGAAAATTCCTTTCTTGTTGTGAATCCATGCCGCAGCCATAATTGCGCCTTTAGCGAATCCATCACGATTGATAGCCGTATGTTTAATCTCAATTTCATCTTCAAAGCTTACATACTTAATTACATGGGTGCCGGGCACATCGGGTTCTCTGATGCTATTGATGGAGAGCACTTCAGCTGATGTGAATACATGATTTTCCCAACTTTTATAGCGATGATGAATATTGATTAAATCCTCGGCAAGGGTAATGGCAGTGCCGCTCGGAGCATCTAGTTTAGCCGTATGATGTATTTCGCTCATACTTGCTCGATAGGTATGCCGGTGGTTCATGAGCGAAGCCAAGTATTTGTTTACCTCGAAAAATATATTGACACCCACACTGAAGTTAGAAGCGGCAATCATTGCTCCTCCCGAACGCATACAAGTTTCTTCAACCATCACTTTATATTCATTCCATGCAGTGGTGCCAACCACAACCGGAGTGCCGGCCTCAAAGCATAGCATCAGATTTGTCACCACCGTTTGAGGAGTCGAAAATTCTATGGCCACATCAGCTTTACGGAGGTTTTCGGCAGAGAGCTCATGTAAATTTTTACTACCAATTTTTAATACGATTTCGTGACCTTCTGAAAGGGCTATTTTCTCAATGGTTTTACCCATTTTTCCATATCCAAGTAGTGCAATTTTCATGATTGAATGTTATAGCCAGGATGAAGATTTTTTTCTTTTGCCACCCGAACCAATGCCTAAAACACCTAGTAATCCGCGTGTAACCTCGCGCGCAATTGTACGCACAACTTGATTGCCCACCACACCGCCAATCATTTCAGTTAGCGTGCTTCCTGTTTGCTTCGGAGCTGCTTTTTCAGCATTGCTTGACCTTTCGGCAGGTGGGGGAGTTGCTGCTGTTTCATGAACTGCTCCGCTCAGTTTTTTGGTGAGTATTTCATAGGCGCTTTCTCTGTCAATATCTTCGCTATATTTTTTTACAAGCGTTGAGCTGCTTACTAGAGCCGCTATTTCCGCATCGCTCAACACATCCATTCTCGATTGTGGCGCGCATAATAATGTATGAGCAATAGGCGTAGGCACACCTTTTTCATCCAAGGCGGTTATAAGCGCTTCGCCAATACCTAATTTGGTGAGCAGTTCTTCAACATCATAAAAATCGGATAGCGGATAATTTTGAGCAATCAACTTTAAATCTTTTCTGTCGTTTGCGGTAAATGCTCTAAATGCATGTTGCACTTTCATTCCAAGCTGTCCAAGTATAGCTGCAGGAATATCAACCGGTGTTTGCGTTACAAAGAAAATACCAACTCCTTTTGAACGAATCAATTTGATGATGCTTTCAATTTGTGATAACAAAGCTTTAGAGGCCTCTTTAAAAATCAGATGCGCCTCATCTATAAAGATAACGAGTCGCGGCTGTTCGGCATCTCCCTGTTCCTCAAATTGGTCATAAATTTCGGCAAGCAAACAAAGCATAAAGGTACTAAATAGCTTTGGCTTCGTTTGAATATCTGTCAATCTTACAATATGCATCCTTCCTTTGCCATCATCCTCTAGGTGACATAAATCGGTTACCTCAAATGATTTTTCACCAAAAAAAATTGCTGCCCCTTGCTGTTCAATTTCAATGATCTTTCTGATGATGGCAGAGGTACTTGCAGAACTTATTCTGCCGTACTCTTTTTCTATTTCGGTTTTTCCTTCATTGGTCAAATATTGCAGCAGCTTCTTAAAATCTTTTAAATCAAGCAGAGGCATTTGATGATCATCGGCATATTTAAATATAAGTGACACAATACCCGATTGGGTATCATTCAACTCCAATATCTTAGAAAAAAGAACAGGACCAAACTCAGTAACGGTGGCACGCAATCTTACACCCGACTCTTTGCTGATGCTTAGTAATTCAACTGGATATCCCGTGGCTTGCCAGGCCTCACCAATTTTTTCGTGCCTTTGTGTAATTTTATCACTAGGACTGCCCG
>JALRAS010000041.1:0-14539 GCA_023262495.1 Bacteroidia bacterium
GAATTAACATCAAGTCCATACATTTTTCCGGTAGCATACATAAACTGCCACAGTCCACCGGCCCCCGACTTGCTAATTGCATTAGGATTAAGTGCTGACTCCACTATAGCCAAATATTTCAGTTCTAGAGGTAAATTGTATTTGGCTAATTTTTCTTCAAACATTGGAAAGTATATTTGAGACAATCCAATAAGGCGACTCACCAAAACGCGCTTGCGAAGTGAGTACAAGTCGATATAAGCCTTTACTGCATTGTTATAAATCAAATCGAAAGGTGTTTGCTCATCTAGCTTTGCCAATCGGGCCTCATATACAAGTTCATTAAAGTAAGGTATAAATCCCGATTTGTAATTGGCCATGTCAAACAAACAAGAGTCGCTCAAATAACTATTGCATTCGAAATACCTAGTTAATTGCAAGCTATCGAGCATCGCCACAATAGGATCATCTTTTATGTATACAAAACTTGAGTCGCCCTTTGCCATTAATTTATTGGCAAAGCAACAGAGGAAAACAAATGAAATGACTATAAACTTCCTCAGTAAAGTGCGCATTTTTTAATCTATTAAAATGCAAATATGCGCAACTGAGATGTATAATAATTAAAAATAAGATTTCAATTATTAACCTTAAAATGTTGGTATTTAATTGCAGGAATTAAGGTTTGATAAATTCGAGCAATTCGCCCTTTTGATGATCAACACGGCACCACTCTTCCACCTTAAAATTTAGCACAATTACTCCACAAGTTGGCATCTCGATATAATTATCTCCCGATAAATAACAAGCAAGTTGGGTAAATCCCGGATTATGACCAAACATGATAGCTGATTGAAAGTGATCATCTATATCATGAACAATATCCAACAAAGTTTGTGCAGATGCTTCATAAATTTTAGGTTGCTCTACCACCAAGTTAATATCAATTTCAAATGCTTTTGCAAATCGCTTGCAAGTGCTAAATGCCCTTTTAGCCGTGCTTGAAATAAACACCTCAGGACAGGTGATTTTTTTTGACAACAGCTCTGCCATGCTCACCGCATCAGCTTTTCCGCTGCTTGTGAGTTTTCTATCAAAATCTGTTTTGTTTGAGGGCAGTAATTCTGCTTTGGCATGCCTCACTAAAATTAGCTTTTTCATGAAGTTATTTTAAACAAATATACTATACCCTCCGAAAACGCAACCAATAAATATTGAATAATAAAATTAATAGGCATTTTGAAATTTAAATGAAGTGTTTAAATTTGAGCAATTAGAAATGAATACTATGAAAACATTCACCTTACTAGTTTCAGCCGCGTTTGTTTTGCTTTCGCTGCAGGGCATGGCCCAAACAGTAAACGATACAGCCAAAGTAGGTTTGGCCGCAGACAGTGTTACTACAATCAATTTAATGCCTTCGCAGGAGGCTGAGCTTGCCTATAACGCAGGCATCGAAAAAATGAAAATTGGGGATTATAAATCAGCTATTGAGCAGTTTGACGAAGCCATTAAATTGAAAAGCAACTGGGGCAAGGCATATTTTAACAGAGCTATTTCTAAGAAAGAAAAGAAAATGTATCAAGCAGCAATTGATGACTTCGAAAAATGTTTGAGTACCCCAGATACATTGACTGATGTTTACTACAATATGGCTCAGGTTTTTGTGTTGTTAAAAAACAATCAAAAAGCTTTAGAGCATTTTACACGCTCTATTGAGTTGAATGAAAATAGTGCACAGGCCTATTATTATCGTGGGAACGTGCAGTTCAACGAAAAAAAATACAAGGAAGCAATCGATGATTTTACCAAAGCGATTGAACAGAAGCCTGATTTTGCTTATGCCTACAACGACCGTGGAAGTGCCAAACGACAACTAGAAGACTATGATGGTGCTATCAGCGATTACAACAAAGCCATACAACTCAATGAGGGTATGACTATTTCTCACAATAATATGGGTTCTGCCCAAAGAAAAAAGGGAGAACTCCAAAATGCCATTGACAGTTATACAAAAGCCATAAGAGCAAAATCAGATAACTATTTGGCATACAACAACCGTGGCTCTGCACGCTTCGATGCGGGCGACTACAAAGGTGCAGTGGAGGATTTTTCGGCAGCTATTAAAATCAAAGGCGACTATGCTTACGCCTTCAATAACCGCTCTGCTGCAAAATTTAAAATGAAGGACTACATGGGAGCTGTAGACGATGCAACTAAAGCTATACAAATCAACAGTGAGTATGCGGCAGCTTTTTTAAATAGAGGAATTGCTAAGGAAATGCTCAGAGATAATAAAGGCGCATGCTTAGACTGGGGAAAAGCTAAAAAATTAGGCAGTGAAATGGCTGCGCAATATTTAACTGATTGTAAATAATCAAAAAAGAAAAGATCATGAAACACATTTCAACTATCATACTTATTTTATTATGCTGTCACGTGATAGCGCAAAATAGTAAAGACATCCCGTTTGAAAAAGAGTATTTCCCCAATCAGAAAGATCAGATGAAGGAAGCACGTAGAGCTTTTGAGGCTGGCAACGAAGAATTTGAAGGTAAAAGACCGGGGCGCTATAAAACTGCATTAAACAATTTCCTAACAGCAAATGCATTCAATCCCAATAATTCATTGCTCAATTTTAGAATTGGAATTTGTTATATGAATAGCAGTTTTAAAATGAAAGCTAAGTCTTATTTTGAGAAAGCTTATGAATTAAATCCCTCAATAGATCCTGAAATTCATTATTTTCTTGCAAGAGGATTTCACTTAAATACCGAATGGGATAAAGCAATTGCCGAATATCAAACATTCAAAAAAGGCCTCGATCCAAAGAAAAAGGAACTAATTCCTTTGATTAATGATGTCAACAAAAAAATTGCTGAATGTAACTACGGTAAAGAATACGTAAAAAATCCCGTTCGTGTGTTTATTGATAATATTGGCGACAAAGTTAATTCGACCTACCCTGATTATGCGCCCGTGATTTCTGCCGATGAAAGTGTAATGTATTTTACATCACGCAGGAATACCACAACAGGCGGAGCTCTTGACGAAAACTATGATGAGTATTTTGAAGATATTTTTGTTACCTATAAGTTTAATGAAGAGTGGGGTGTTCCTGCTAATATTGGTCCTCCTATCAATACTACCGGGCACGATGCCACTGTAAACCTCTCCCCCGATGGACAAATCATGTTTACCTACCGCGATGATAAGGGTTATGGCAATATTTATCAAAGTTTGTTGTTAGGCGACAAATTTACTGAGCCCGAAAAAATGCCTAAACCTATTAACAGTAGTGAACATGAATCATCGGCATCAATTTCTTACGAAGGAAAAACAATATATTTTGTTAGTGATAGACAAGAAGGTGGCTATGGTGGGCGCGATATCTATGCGGTAAACAAAAGTGATAAGGATAGATGGGATCAAGCATATAATATGGGTGCCACCATCAATACCAAATACAACGAAGAAGGTGTATTTATTGTACCCGATGGAAAGACTTTATATTTTAGTTCAGAAGGCCACAGTAGTATGGGTGGTTTTGATATTTTCAAGTGCGAATTAAAAAATGGCTTATGGTCAGAACCGGTTAACTTGGGTTATCCCATCAATACACCCGATGATGATGTGTTTTTTGTGGTATCTGCCAGCGGCAAACACGGTTACTATGCATCTGTAAAAAATGAAGGTTTTGGCGAAAAGGATATTTATATGATTACCTTCTTAGGACCCGAAAAGCCCGTACAATTGAGCAACGAAGACAATTTATTGGCAAGTGTGGAAGCCCCTATAAGCGAAATCTATATTGCACCTGCTGTTGAAATAAACGCCAATGCAGTTACCTTATTAAAAGGTATCATCACTGATGCAATTACACAAAAGCCAATTGAGGCCGAGATTGTGTTGATTGATAATACACTTAATGTAGAATTGGCAACCTTCAAATCAAACAGTAAGACCGGTAAATATTTAGTTACACTGCCATCAGGTAAAAATTATGGTATTGCAGTAAAAGCAGAAGGTTTTTTGTTCCACTCCGAAAACTTTGATATTCCAAAATCTGCAACTTACCAAGAAGTATTGAAAGACGTTCAACTTAAAAATGTTCAGGTAGGGCAGAAAATTGTATTGCGCAATATCTTCTTTGACTTTGATAAAGCCACGCTCAGACCGGAGTCAACCAATGAACTTGAACGACTCACGCAATTGTTGAAAGATGTATCTACCATGAGAATAGAAATTAGTGGACATACCGATAATAAAGGATCTGCGCAGTACAATCAAACGCTATCCGAGAGTAGATCTAAATCAGTGGTTGATTATCTTATCAGCAAAGGAATTGCTAAAGAAAGATTGGAATATAAAGGATACGGATTAACCCAACCTATGGCAAGCAATGATAATGAAGAGGGAAGACAATTGAACCGCAGAACTGAATTTAAAATCTTGAGTAAATAAAAAGAGGGTGATGAGCATAGGTCGCAAAATCACCCTCCTAACTAAACAACAAACTTGATAACTAAGCCTCTTAAGCGTTTTGTACAGGCTAATTTGACGTCAGCATTTGATAGAGCTCATCCTTTAGATGTACTCTTTTCATTCTGTACTCATTGAGCACTTCATCTTTAACATGCTGAGCACCGCTTTCCATACTATGTATAGAATTATTGATGTCGTGATATTCATCAAATAATTTTCTAAAATGATGGTCATGGGTTTTCATGTCGTGAATTTTTTGATTCAACTCAGGGAACTCGTGGTGAAGATCATGTTTTTCCATAGCTTTTGTTTTTTTGATTGGTACAAAAATACAGCCGCAATACTTCTTAAACTATGATATAAATCATGTCTTTTTTTTTACCAAAAAAAATGAAAAAGTTTCTTTGTTTTAGCCTAGCTTAATAGACTGTTAAATTTCAAATGTTTTTGAGAAGGGCTCTTGCTCCCATTCATTCACCTTGAGTGTGTACTTTCCTGAAGGCCAATTGACAATTTCGAAATCGAAGTGAAAGTTTTTATTGCCGGCTACTGCATAGCTGTTTGAGAGTAATGTTTTTACCTTTCTGCCACAATCATCATAAACAGCTATTGTTAAATTCTTGTCTGATTTCTTCATATAATCAAAATTCAATACTACCCGGCATACCTCATTACTGAAAACAATACCCGGTATTTTTCTGTAACCGATATGGTACCATGGCCTCGGTATAGTGTTACCGTTGGTACAAATTGCAAAGAGTCCGGCCAATGCCGTGTCAGTAGGTACTCCAATGGAAGCCAAATTGTGCCCATTGCTAATCGTCCAAATGGCATGCTGTGCTGTATAGTCAGGTATCCTTCTTCGTTCAATAAATTTACAAAGTGCAACCAAAGTTGAATCGGCCATACGCGCCAACGCAAAACGCTGTCCCTTTTTAGGAATTGCATTACGACTTTGACAACAATTGCCATATGCAGCTGTGTCTATCATTTGAAATGGTGCTAAATCAACTTTAAGTGTCCTTACCACAATAATGTCTTGCTGCGCTTCATCAAGATTATCGAGCAGTGTACCAGGTTTCATCACCACTGTTATGCGCGATGATCCTCTATTTTTTAAACGCACACTCACACACTTCTCTGAATACCCTCCCCTTGATAATAAGTTAAGATTAACTTGTTCCTTTTTAACAGCTTCAAAAATTGAAACTTCTTTTCCTGATGAAAGATAGGAAACAAGCATAAAAAAAATGAGGCATGATGCCCTGCTGATTGCTACTTCTGTCTTTTTCATAAGCATGGTTTTTAAAAACGAAGTAGCTTTCTCTCATAATTTTTTTCTTATCCCTAACGCATCAATTTTATTTAGGTTTCATTTTTTATTTTTTTTAAATGATAACAATATGCCAGTTAATCGGTATCAATAAAAAATCCCCTGCAATGTACACTGCAAGGGATTTGTTGGTAAGGATTTGTATGATTTAATTCTTTAATAAACCGGCTGCTATACCCATGGCATCAATGGTTGGCGTAGCTTTTATTTTAGCGGCATTCGTAGAGTCTTTAGTTGTTTCGGTTTTAAACTTCATGGTGATATCACCGGCTTTTGCATATTGTAGCACATCAATTTCCGGAATAGCATTTACAGTAAACTGCTTGTCTGTTCCTGCCGGAATATCAATTTTAGAAACAATATTTTTTTCAGGCAGATTGGCGCTTGTAATACTTATTTCGATATACTTCAAATCGTCAAACCTGAAATCACCTTCAATAATTTCGAAGGCAATACTTTTGAATTTGAATGTTTCTAAACCGCCCACCTTGATATCGTATTGACCCGCTATGGCATCTACATCATAATTCGCCACTGCTGTTTTTTCAATTGGCCCCTTAACAGACAAGGCATCAATGTTAAATATCAATTGCTCACTGTTTAGCTCAAAACCCTTTTCCTTTGAACATGCAGAAAAAATAAGGGGTATAAACAACAGGATGTAGGTATAAAAAGAAAGTTTTTTCATGATTTATTTTTATATGAAGATTTAGAACAAATATAGTATAAATTAACAACGCTCAATAATTACAGCGTACCCCTGCCCTACTCCAATACACATTGTTACCAAAGCATATTTTTTATTTGTTTGTTGGAGTTCGAGGGCAGCAGAGTATAGTATTCTGGTACCACTCATGCCTAGCGGATGTCCGAGTGCAATGGCTCCACCGTTAGGATTTAATCGCGCATCATTGTCGGCAATGCCCCAACTTCTTGTACAAGATAACACCTGTGCAGCAAATGCCTCATTGAGTTCAATCAAATCGATGTCATTAAGCGTAAGGCCTGCTTTTTTGAGTGCGATAGCTGATGCCTCCACCGGGCCGATACCCATGATACGCGGTTGCACACCTGCTGCTCCGCTGCTCACAATGCGCGCGAGTGGCTTTAAATGATGTTGTTTTAAACCTTGCTCAGAAGACAGAAGCATAGCTGCAGCACCATCATTCAGGCCTGATGCATTTCCTGCTGTGACAGAACCATTAGATTTGAATGCGGGCTTTAACTTGGACAGTGAAGCAAGATTCGTATCTTTTTTGATAAACTCATCTTTTGCAAAAACAATTGCCTCTCCTTTTTTCTGTGGAATTTCGTATGGTGCAATCTCCGCATTAAAGCGGCCTTTTTCTGCGGCTGCAGCCGCTTTATGTTGACTATTCATAGCAAAAGCATCTTGATCATCACGACTAATTTGATGCAGTTCTGCTAGGTTTTCGGCTGTTTCTCCCATGGCATCCACACCATACATTTCCTTCATCTTGGGATGTATAAATCTCCAACCAAAACTGGTATCAAACAATTGTTGGTCTCTGCCAAATGCTGCCGATGCTTTCGACATCACGAGCGGACCGCGGGTCATATTTTCCACACCACCTGCAATGCATAAGTCTGCATCACCAACCATAATACTTCTTGCTGCCGCAACTGCTGCCGATAATCCTGAAGCGCACAAGCGATTGACCGTTTCGGCAGGAATAGTGTATGGCAAACCCGCCAATAACAGGGCCATGCGCGCTACATTTCTATTGTCTTCACCCGCCTGATTGGCACATCCCATAATTAATTCATTGATGGCTGCAGGATCTACGGAGGCATTTTTCTCCATCAACTTTTTAAGTACAAAAGCAGCCATATCATCGGTTCTTACCACCGATAAACTGCCGCCAAAATTACCGATAGCGGTCCTAACGCCATCAACAATAAATGCATCTTTCATAGTAGTTCATTTTTTTTGCAAAGTAAATACAATAATATCATACCAAAAGGAAATTAATTTTCCTACCCTAGGATGAAGCATTGAAACTGATTGTAGAGGTAATCAATTAAAAAGAGCAGTTAATGCCCGCCATACCATTAATTCTTTGCGAAGGGAAATTATTCCAAATCATGTATTGCTGTGCAGCAAGATTATTGATTCTAATAAAAGCCGAAAGTTTTTTGGTATATCTGTATTCGGCATTGATGCTTGCATCAACATAACCTTTTAAGTTGCGTTCGTTCACAATAAATTCAGCACCGGTATCAGTAATTTTATCTAGCTGCCATAATTTTGCATAACGGTTGCCAACATAAAATACATCGAGCCCAACAATAATTTTATCACCCAAGTTGTAACTTCCTTTTACGCCCGCTTCCAATGAAGGCAAATGCCAAGGTTTAAGTTCTCTTTCCATCGTATATTTATTGAATGCCAGCCATCCTGCAAAGTTCATTTTTTTATCTACCGAATATCCCAATTCTCCATAGAAACGTGCTAATTGTACGTTATCATAAATAACGCTGAAACTCGATTGAAGCGGATCAAACAGATGAGGATTATTGACAAACAATGCCATCGAATCAACTATTTTATAAGCACCGCTCAAGGTAAAATACAAGTGCTGATTGATATTTCCTCTGATACCGCCCACTGCATCTAACTTTACAGTGGAGGTTCTGAAATTGATGTTAGGTGAAACAAATGGATTTTGAGTAGTTAAACTCCGGTAGCTGTTACGATAGCTGTATCCTTTGATATCGGCAAAAACCGATAAGATATCCTCAACCAATGTGTATTTCCCACTGATATCGGGTAAAAAGAAGGTACGGCCTTCATCGGTTTCAACCACCACATTAATTCCTAATCTTGCATGCCATGACTTGCCTCGTGTTTTTACAAAGGGATTTACTGTAAGAATTGCACCTTCCGAAGAGTCGGGTGAATTTTGATTCCCAAAATAATTTAAGCTTAGTCGGCCACCATACGTTTCATTCTTCACGGTCTTTCCAATTGCTGCCATGATATTGAAACTATTTTCCTGATTTTTAAACTTGTCGCGAAAGTGATAAAACCCCGCATCAAACTCGTGATATAAAGCATCTTCATTTTTGGTATTTTGTAACAAAGCAGCGTTGAACTCATATACGTTATATACCTGACGCGTTTGGGCTTTAGTTAACTCGGGTTTTACTATGTTTGAATCGACATCAAATCCATAGAAATGTACACTGTTATTGTTGAAATTAGCAGAAGTATTAATCACATGATTGGGAACAAAAAAACTTGCTTTTGCTTTTAAGTTATTATCCGAAAATCCTGCAAAACCATAATTTTTAATGCTGCCTGCTGATGAAAAATGTTTTCCTGAGAATGCATAATTCATTTTCTTAGATCGTCCGCTTCCAAGATATGCCTCGGCATTTGAGGTAAGATAATTTCCAAAACCAACCTTCACATAATTGTTGTTGAGCTTTTGTAGTGGCTCGCCCTTCATTTTTGCAGGAGTTATGGGCTCTATTTTAAAGTCGGTGATGAGTGTTTTATTGATGTTACTGTAATCTAAACGAGGAACCGCAGGTGCAGAATCGTTAATCGTAGGATTGGTATTAATCTTGATGGCATCGGCAAGGGTTGGTTTGTAGTCTTGCACCACATTTACCTGACCGGCATTGAGGCCGCTTCCTTCCTGTGTTTGAGCTGATAGTTGAACAGTAAGAAGACCAAAACCGGTTGCAAAAAATATTTTTTTCATCTCTAACATCACGCTTATTTGTACTAATTTATTTATTCACTTTTAAAATCTTAATTGAGGCCACAATCATTCCATTATTCGTTTTCAGATTTATTTTCAGGAACTTGAGGTGCATCAAAAATTTCGTTATCTTTTCCTGCAGGCGCGTCAAATTTTATTTCAGTTTCCTCTTTGGTTTGCGTCTCATTATTTTTCTGCTCAAGTGCTTCTATCTCATTCAAATTCTCCTGCGCTGCTTTCACTAATTCGGGAATCTCACATTTCTCGATGATACTTTTAAAGGTTTCTTTGGCTTGAAAATCATCACCCATGGCATGATAATTTTTTGCCAGCAATAAAAATCCTTTCGCAATCCAATAATCATAGGAAGGCACGCGGTCGGCCAATTCGAAAATTGTTTTTTCTGTCTCAGGATAATTATTTCTTTTGAAATACAACTCTGCTAAATAATAGTGCGCTTTAGCTCCGAACTCTGACTGCGACATCGCTGATGTTTTAATTAAATCGCCAATTGCCAATGAATCTATTCCCGAATCGGCTGCTGCCTTGCCTCTGGTAAAGTAACTTTCAGCAAGCAGCTCGTTTGACACCTTTGCACTCACCATAACCTTTCCGGCATAGTCTATCGCTTTTTGATAATCATTCAATAATGCGTAACAACGCATCAAACCTGTTTTAGCTTCTAAAATATTGGAAGGTGTTTCTGCATTGGCTAAAAGTATTTCATAATAGTTGGCAGCTGACTGATAAGAGGCACTCTTAAAGGTAATTCCTGCAGCTTTTACCATGGCGTTTTCAGAGAACTTATTCTTGTTTTGCTTGATCACATAATCGTATCCTTGCAGTGCTATTTCGGGATTTGATTTCATAGCACATTCAGCCATATAATAATTGGCGTTCAACAAGAAGAAACCATTAGGAAACTTTTGAATATACGCTTTAAAATCGTTCAAGGCCAAGTCGCTTTCACCACGCATAAACCTTAATTCAGCTGCCTCATAAGTTGCTGAGTCAATGGCAGCATTACTGAAATTAATTCCCGATTGATTTTTTACATAATTTTCAAAAGATGCAATATCACCAGTTTCCACGTATATGTTACGCATTGAACCAACCGATTCCTTTGCCTCCTGTGAACCGGGGTAACGCACAATAATATCCTTGTAAATAGCAATGGCTTCATTATTTAAATCCATATTATAGTATGCCAAAGCTGATTTCAACATCCCCTTTTTGACATAACTGCTCTTTGGAAAATCTTTCTGCAATTGGTCAAAATAATTGAGTGCCGTTTTATAATTCTCTTTTTGCATATAGGCGTTTCCTATTTCATATTGTGCATCATCGGCATAATTTGATTTTGGATATTTACTCAACAAAGTTTCCAACTGATTAATTTTTTCTTCTGATTTAGCAAGCAATCCCAATGCTCCTGCTCTCTGAAATAGCGCGTAATCAACATCAAACAAATTCATTTTTACAGCTTCGCCATAAAACTCAGCAGCGCGGTTGTAATCGCTTTTCATGTAATAGCAATCTCCAATTCTAACAAACGCATCGTTTTTCATTTTTGGGGCCAACTCTTTGATCTCTGCAGTAAACTTCCTGAAGGCAACTGCGGCTTCATCAAATCTTTCCTTCTTAAAATGACAGTAACCAACATTATAATTCACATAACTGAATTCTTTTTGAAGGGCAGCGCCCGGGCTCAAAATAAAATCATTGAAACCATCAATAGCCCTATCAAATTGCTCTGTTCTGTAATCAGCCTCGGCCATCCAGTATTTGCACACAGCTGTTATTTTCTTGTCCTTACCAATTGATGCCGCCTTTGATAGCAGTTGTTTGGCGCCAGTGTAATCACGATCGTTAAAATATTCAACACCTCTGAAGTAGGCAATTTTTTGATACGCAAAATCCATTTCCAAGGTCCTATTTTTAATCTTTTCTATAGATACCAAAGCTTCTTTGTAGTTCTTTGTAGTGAGGTAAACATTCACCATGTATCTGAATGCTTCATCTAACCGGGGCGATTGTGGATACTTGCCAATATATTTGTCAAATGCATCGATGGCCTCATGATAAGGGTTGTATGCCAATTCGTATGAAAGCTTGGCATAACTAAATAAGGCATCTTCCGCAATATCGCTGTAAAATTCATCTTTTGAAGCCGACTCATAACAATTCCTTGCTTGCTGTTTATCGTTGGTTAATAAATAAGCGTGGGCAAGTTGGTAATAGGCAAGCTGATTCAATGTATCACTTTGGCCGATGGCTTTCTTATAGTTATCAATGGCCTTGTTATAATTCTTTGTTCTGTAGTAACAGTAGGCCAACTGATAATAATCTTCGCGTTCGGGCTTGGCACCTTTCTCAAAAAATTTATTCAAATAAGGAAGCGCCTTTTCATATTGCTCCATTCTGTAATAAGCATCGCCCAACAAATGCGCAAGCTCAGGAGCTCTTTTCACGTTGGCAGAGTCAATCCATGGCTCGGCATAAGCAATTAGCTCATTGAATTTTTTTTGAAGATAATAGATGTGTGCTATATAATATGGGATGGTAGGATAAAACGGGGAACCTGATTTAAATTTTTGAAATCCATTTAATGCTGTTTCTAAATTACCTTGACTGTAGGCAATATGTGCAAAGTAATAGCTTGCCGGTGCTGCATAGTTATTTTCAATGTCTTTAATCTCGTTAAACAACAATTTGGCTTTATCATATTCATTACGCAAGAAATAGCAATACCCTTTTTTGAACTGATACTCACACTTATCGTCTTTGTTATGTAAATCTCTTTCATCTATTTTTTCGTACCAGGCCAATGCATCTTTAAATGCTTTGGCACGATATTCCAAGTTGCCAAGACTGAAGTAAGCCATCTTGATTCTTTTACTGCCGGGATACAAGGCAATAAATTGTTCCATGCGCGTTTGCGCATCTGCATTAAATAGTTCGAGTGCGCACATAGATGCAAAATACATGGCCTCAGCATGCTCTTCGGTGTTGATTGGGTAGATACCACATATCTCATCAAATACCTTTTGAGCCGATGCATATTTTTGTTTATCATATAATTCATAAGCCGACTGCAATCGTTTTTGTGTGGCAGTATTTACAATCGTTTGCTGCGCCATCAAAGGCATAAACGTTACAGAAAACAATAACAAGAAGGAAATCTTCAGCAATGCTTGATACATTATTATTCTTTAATTTTTCAGGTTAAAAGTAAAGAGATATACAGGCTGTGGCAGTTAGATAAGTTTCAAGTTTTCAACGTATGAATGTTAAGATTGATACACTGCTCACAAAAAATTAACCTTTTTTACAAGAACAGGCAGATGCGTGGTCACACATCAACAGATTTGATTTTTTTTCTTTGCTTGTTGCGACAACGTTAAATGAGCAATACAACCCTCATTTGGCTGTATGCGCAAAAGCTTAATTGGGATAAAATACACTTGATGAGATAAGTCGACAACTGCGTTTTGAACAAACCACATTTAAAAACTGTTTGTCAAACCATTAATAAATGAAGTAAAAATAATAAATTCGCAACAAATTGTATGGTTGTTAGCATCAACCCATAAAACGAGAATACGCTCATGTATATTTTAAAAATAAAAGGCAAAGCCAAGATACCTGATTACATTCAGTTGCGTGATGATAGCTTCACACTCAAAGCATACTTCAGAGTTGACAGACCAGAGAAAAGTTTGTTGAAATTTGGTTACAATGATGAGCAGTTAGAAAAGCTAATGCAGTTGATTAATGAGATGCCTTTTGGCAGAGTGATGAAACTTGAACTATGATGGAAAACAATGTCATTGAAATAAAAAACTTATCTGTTTACCAAGGGAGCAACCTGGTATTGAACAATGTTAATGTCAATGTAAAAAAGGGCGAGTTTTTATATTTGATAGGAAAAACAGGTAGTGGCAAAAGTAGTTTACTTAAAATGCTATATGCCGAAATCCCTGTCAAATCAGGCAGTATAGCAATTGCAGGAAGTGAGTTAAAAGGAATTAAAGAGAAAGACATCCCTTTTGTAAGAAGAAAATTAGGTATCGTTTTTCAAGATTTTCAGTTGCTGTATGATAGAACCGTTAATGACAATCTTATTTTTGTGATGCAGGCAACGGGCTGGAAAGATAAACAAGAAATAAAGGTAAGATGTGAGGAAGTTTTATCAAAAGTGGGGCTCATAAACAAAGGTGTAAAAATGCCTCATGAGCTAAGTGGTGGAGAGCAGCAAAGAGTAGCCATAGCGCGTGCTTTGGTAAACAATCCGGAGGTGATATTGGCAGATGAGCCAACAGGTAACTTAGATCCGGAAACATCCGAAGGCATTGTACAATTGCTCAAAGATTTAACACAAACAGGATGCTCAATAGTGATGGCCACGCATGACTTCATGGTATTCAAAAAATTCCCGGCAAGAATTATTAAATGCGAAGGGGGCGAAATAATTGATTCTGCTGTTGTTGTAAAGGAGCCCTAAATAGCAGTTTTCAATAACTTACGCGAAAAAAACAACAATTATTTACTTAGCGGAATTACTGCTTCCATCACCGTTTGCTCATACACATTTCTCCAACCTTCCCATGGACTTACATTGCTGAGCGATTCATTATGCCATAAACTCATGAAAGTGCCATCTACTTTTTTTATCTCATCAATAATTGGTTTTATTTTATTGATTGCGTCATCTACATCTACTTTCATATAATACCTGAGCGATGCATCCATAACCTGAAAAGGATGAACACGTAATTTTGTCTCTGCTTCAAGATCGAGGTCGTAAAAATAAAAAGAATCACAAATACCTGCCCTGAAACCAATTTCAGATGCAAATCCCATCGTATAGTCATCTGTGAGTCCCAACTCAATTAAATGATGATAAGTTTCAGGAAAACTAAGCTTCAGAAAATGCTGTCTTGTTTTTGTTATTTCTCTATTCAACACCTTGCTCAAGCGCCATACCTCTTTGGCCAATCTATTTTGGTCG
>JALRAS010000041.1:14549-20106 GCA_023262495.1 Bacteroidia bacterium
TAGAACCATATGATGGATGAATGCCAACCTCTGCATTATCAGAAATAGACTTGATAAGCTCACAGAATTTTTTGCTGGTGATGGGTACGTTTTTATCGTTCTTTCCGTATGATGCAAAAAGGATAAAGTAAAGTGTTTTTAAATTATATTTCTTTTGAATATCAATTTGAAAGGCGTAGGTGTCATATGGGTCGCGCTCGAGCCCTAACAAAACTTTTGTTCGCTGCACCACTGCTTTAAAATCGAGCTCGTAAATAGACTTTAAGTAGCCCCCAATTGTGCGCACAGCGCCTTTTTGTCTGAAAGCCCATGCATTGTCTATATCGATAGTACTGATATATTTATATTGTCTTTTAGCAAATCGCAAATCGGGATACTTTTCGGCAAGTACATCTCGTAATTCATAAACCCATTTGTTTACAACAGGTTGCTGAATGAAGCCACCGGTGTAAGCTAAACTCTGATGCGCCTCAAAACGATGATGAGCATCGTAAATAGTGGGCAAGTACTCCTCATACCTACTCACCATGTAAAATGATGCTGCAAAAGGATCGAATGGCAGTGCAGAGAATCGCGATGTTGAGAAAAACACCGGCATATCCTTATATTTCACTACTTGTATTTCTTGATCCTTGAGTCCGGTTTCAAATAAAAGTTGTTTGGCGCAGATAAATAATTCATCGGCAACCGGATGAAAAGCATAACTGAACTTGGGCCCTGTATATGGAATAAATTCTCGTGGGTTATCAGTGAGCGTATATTTAAGTCCGAGCAGCTCATTGAAAATCAATTTAAATGTGTACCTGATTCTGTTACTCAGGCGCGGTACGTATATCAAAAACTGTTGGTTAGTCAATTGAATTGCATTTTCAAAAACAAATAAAGTAAGAATAATTGATATACGCATCAACTAACTCAAATTATGACACCTCACAGGCCTATTTGCCCAATGGGTTGTAACTGAAGAATTGATGCTTTATTAATTAGCAGATGTTAGAAATGCAACGTGTTATTAATTTTAGAACGATTACACTTTCAAATTTGTATAATTTTGATTTAGCCCATTTTTACTAATTTCAGGGAGTATAGGCAGTAAGCATTGCTCAATTATTTTTAGATGGTCTAAAAAAATTAATTGATGCACCAAGGCTAATTATAATTTACAAATACTTTACCGATTCCTTAGACCTGATGCATAACGTAGACTAAAAAATTATTACTTTTATAGTGTGAAATTAATTTTTAGATTAATAAATGAAACTTTTTTGATTGATTGTCGTATTAAAATGCTAATTTTGTAGATATTTAAACCCAATATAACGATTAACTTCATATTCATGAATTTAAAATCTTTACTGACTGTCGCATGCATGTTGTGTATGCACTTTTCTTTTTCACAGAATTACAAAGCTGCTATGAAAAACGGGCAGCAATTAAGTATCAATCAGCAATACCAAGATGCCATCTCTGCCTATACCGAGGCCTTGAGTTTTGATGCCAATAGTGTTGAAGCCCTTTTATCAAGAGGTGAATGTTACGAACGAATCAAGAACTTAAAAAATGCGTCAGAAGATTACAATAAAGCTAATACCCTAAATCCAGGAAATGCTGATGTAGCCGAACGTTTAGCAGGCCTTTCATTGCTATCAGGTGATTATCAATCAGCTGTTGGTCAATATACTTCTTTATCTGCCAACAAAAAGAAATCATTTATTGCTTATCGTCAAATGGCCTTAGCCAAAGCATACCTTAAAGATTTTAAGGGAGCACTTGTTGATATAGAATCGGCATTAAAAATGAACGATGATGACTTTAACGCACATTTTATAAAAGGTGTTTTACTCGACAGTACCGGCAATTACGCTGTTGCGCTAAAGAGCTACGAAAAAGCCATCAACAGCTTATCTAAAAATAAGGTTTACAAAGAAAGTATCAATAAATCGGAATATAAGTTTTATTTTATCAATCCTGCCCGAGCGCATGCCAAAATCAACCAATATGACGAGGCCATAAACTATTTTAAGCGTGCCGAAGAAATTGCAGGCAATGATTTTGAAATTGCTTTTTACCGTGCAGAAACAAAAAGTATGAAGGGTGATTTGAATGGGGCAATCGGAGAATACAACAATGCCATTGCTTTCAACGGAAATAACTATGAGGCCTACATCAATAGAGGCAATCTTTTCATTAAAAACGGGGCATTTGAAAATGCTAAATCTGATTTTTCACGTGCCATCATGATTAATGCCAAAGCCCCGCAAGGATACTTCTGTATAGGGATGGCTCACGAAATGACAGGCGATTTTAAAACCGCAGTTGAGTCTTACAAAAAAGCAGTTGAGCTTTCACCCAAAGATGCACAATTCAATAAGAGTTACAACAATGCAGTTGCTTTATTGAAAGAGAAAAACAAAGAGTTGAACAAACCTGTATTGCTTTTAAATGCTCCCAAGACCGGAGAAAATTCAACCCTATTTATTGCCGACAACATGAATACTATTAAAGTGGAAGGCAGAATTAAAGATGAAAGTTTAATACAATCCATTAGGATCAACGATCAACCTGTTGAGTATGATAAAAACGCCATCAACCCGTCATTCTCTCACTCACTTGATATTACTCAGGTAAAATCGATGACCATCAGTGTAACGGATAATTATGACAACAATGCAACCTATGCCTACCCAATTGAGCGTGTTGAATCTGAGAAACCGGTATGTGAATTAATTACACCAAAACCAACCGACAATCAAATTTTTATAAAAAGTATAGGAAATTACATGTTGTTTGTTGAGGGCGTTGCCAATGACAGAAGTCTAATAAAAAGTATTACTGTAAATGACAAGGTGGCTTCATTCGATAATAGCAAACTTAACCCTACTTTTTCACTCACCATTGAAATTGCAGCTGTTGATGCTATTACGGTAAAAATTAGAGATATTTACGAGAATGAATCAACCACTTCCTACGCCATCAAGCGCGATGCTGCCATTGAAGCGCAAGCCAATCCGATGGGCAAAACTTGGGTGGTATTTATCGAAAATAGCAACTACACCAATCTTTCATCTATTGAGGCAGTTGCCAACGATGTTGCCTTAGTGAAAAATGCCCTTTCGGGATATATTATAGACTCAATCATCACACGCAAAAACATGAAGAAAGCCGCTATGGAAAGATTCTTCTCCATTGAGTTGCGCAACATGATTGTGGACAACAAGGTAAACTCTCTGTTAATTTGGTATTCGGGGCATGGGAAAATTACCAATGAGAGCGGTTTTTGGATGCCTGTTGATGCAACTAAAAAAGATGAATTCACTTTTTTCAGCACTACCAATTTAAAAGGATATTTAGGTAGTTATAAAACTTTAAAGCACACACTCGTTGTGGCAGATGCCACCGAAACAGGACCAGCATTTTATTTGGCTATGCGCGATGTACAGCGTTCAGCCGAATGTGGTGATTATACCGCTACAAAACTAAAATCGGCACAGGTATTGAGTGCTGCCGAGAAGGAGCGTAATAATGAAAGTTCGCTATTGAGCAAAACTTTTGCTAATACCTTAAAAGGTACAAAAGACAAGTGCATTTCTATTGACAACATTTCCGACAAGGTAAACAACGCTGCCAAACAATCTCAAAAGCAAAAGCCCAAGTTTGGTAATATTCAAGATTTGAGTGATGAAAATGGCACCTTCTTTTTTATGAAAAAATAATTGATTGAAGAAAGCAGTTGTAATCTGAGCTGAGGTTATTTCTTTTTCACACAAACAAAAAACACGCTACTGCTGTATTTTGAGCGCTTTTTCATGGGAAACCATTGTCTCATTTCAGGATAAGGATACAGTGCAGGGAGCAACACTTGTTTAACTTCAAATACCTGTGATATTGCCTGTTGCCAACGTTTAACCCTGTACGCCTTTAAATCGAAAAGCAGCGTACTCCCCTCTTTGCTGTGTGAGCGAGGAATAAATAATTCGCTGAAAGTAGTTTTACCGGCATTGATAAAAGGAGAAAAGAAAAAATTCACAAAACGGTGATGCGTGGTAAACATGATATTGCTGATCCAATTTACAGCAGCCATTGATGCGGTGGGCATACCAATAATAAGCACTCCATCGTGCTTCATCACACGGCTCATTTCCTGTAAACTTTTCAGTTCATCGTTAACATGTTCGAGCACATGAGAAGAATATACCGTATCAAACATATCACTCTCGAATGGGATAGCTTCGGCAAATGCCTTTTGAATGTGGCCCGCCTTTACCTCAAAATTACTGCCTTGCCTGCCAACACCGTGACTCATTGGTTCGGGATCAATACCGTATACTTCGCAAGCTTTGTCATGAGCTGCACGCTGCATGGCATAACCTGCACCACATCCAACGTCTAAAAATTTCCCTGTTTTTACATAAGGCAAAACGGCCTCCCACTCCACATCACGGATACGTTTTTGATTTTCATTGGTTTTTTCCTTTGAGAGCAGCGGGTAGTTATATATTTTAAGCAAAAAGCTTTTCACGTTTACTGATTTTTGATGTTCAAACTTACATTTTTTTCTCAATCCATCCGGTACTCAAATTTAATGTTGAAGTGCCTTTGTCGGATACCTGCGCCACATGCATTGATTCAATCAATTTTATGGCATTGCCCAATTCATCAATTAAATCTTCGGGAAGCATTCCACGATGGCCAAATTTTTCGGCAGCCAAATCACCTGCAAGTCCGTGTATGTAGGCACCTGCAATACATGCCTCTGTTTGGTTTAATCCTTGTGCAAGAAGTGCCAAAATCACGCCTGTTAGCGCATCGCCACTGCCGCCTTTAGCCATACCCGGGTTACCGGTAGGATTAAAATAATAATTACCAAGTGGTGTGGTGATACAGGTGTACGCACCCTTCAATAACACAAAGCAATTGTATTTGATTGAGAAATCTTTTTGCATTTTCATGCGCTCAAAACTATTGCTCCACTTGCCGCATAACCTTTCAAATTCTTTGGGATGCGGAGTAAGTATGCTGCCGGAAGGCAAGAATGAGAGCCAGGTTTTATTGTCGGCAAGGATGTTGATGGCATCTGCATCCAACAACAAAGGAACCTTACATTGCTGAATGAGTAACTTGAGCATACTTTGTGTGGCAGCAGATTTTCCTATGCCACAACCGGCAGCAATCACCTCATATGTTTCTAAATCAGGCAAGTCTGTAATGCATGTATCGTTACTGCTGGCATGAAACATTGCCGAGGGTAAATACACATTTAGTGCAGGTTGCAGTGCTTTTACACTATGCACCGTTACTAGCCCAACACCTGATCGACCAGTCTTCGTGAGCCACGATTCCGTTCAGGGTCTTGCCTGCTTCGAACTTACCGGGCCAGCGGATGAAGGCAGGAACCCTGAAGGCTCCTTCCCAACTGCTGTTCTTCTCCCCGTGGAAAATGGTGTTCGCCGCATCCGGCCAGGTGTTGAAATGCGGTCCGTTGTCCATGGAATAGAAGACAATCGTATTATCGGCTATTCCGAGCTCATCGAGGTAATCCAGCAACTGACCCACATGC
>JALRAS010000042.1 GCA_023262495.1 Bacteroidia bacterium
ATAATAAACCGAACAATAAATAAAAATTGTAGTATGAAAACGAATGCAGCCCCATCGGGGCAAAATGATAATAAAGAAATAAACAATCAATAAAAGCCCCGTAGGGGCGATATAAAAAAACATTGGCAAACACATACACCCAGATATATCTACACGTTGTGTTTTCAGTAAAAATGCGACAAAATCTTATTCAGAAAATCTGGAAAGAAGAACTGTATAAATATATCTGTGGTATTGTAAACGGAAAAGAACAAAAAGTTTACGCCATAGGAGGTGTGGCAGACCATATACACATACTGCTTAGTATAAAACCCAATGTTGCTTTATCTGATTTGGTCAGAGACATTAAAGCCAATTCATCAAAATGGATAAATGAAAAAGGATTTGTTAAAGGGAAATTTATGTGGCAAGAGGGCTTTGGTGCATTTTCTTATTCCCAATCTCAGTTGGATACTATTATTGCATACATCAACAATCAAGAACACCACCACCGGAAGAAAACGTTCAGAGATGAATACCTAGAACTGTTAGAAAAATTTAATGTTGGATATGACGAAAAATATTTATTCGAATGGATTGAATAATCTCGCTCATCTGTAGCTCAATAAAATTGTGATTTCAAAAATGCTATATAGATATTGCGTTATGCCACACGTTTTTTTTACTATAAAATATGGACAAGATTAAAAATTATTTGATAAGAATTTTCCGTTTGGCTTTAAGCCATGAAAAACAGGAAGAAATAGTATGGAAAGAATTAAAAAAACTTCATGATGATGCTGAGTGGAAATATGGTGTATATGAAAAAGAGAAATATATTGAAACTGTTTTCGAGATCAGTAAAAACAGAGGAGAATTTTATTATTATATGATTTATGATGGTAGATTTCATTGTAGAGTCAAGGTATTAGAGGATTATCCTGTAGAGCTAACAACCGAATTATTTGTTCTAGCGGCACACTTCAATAACATACTAAAGGATGGAGTTGTGATTGTAAATGTCAACAATAATTATGTAGAATTTCATCGAAAAACAGAATTGTTAATCCCATTGCTATACACCGGTGAAATACACAATCAAATGATTAATCATTATAAATTCGCAAAGGATATTTATGCAGCATTTCAAAGACTTGTTATTGAGCAAGAAGCACCGGCCATCATCATTGCCGATTTGTTGAAAAACAATGAATCAAACGGTGATGAGTCTTAATAATTCAACTGCAATGTAACCACCTTTTTTATCGATTTCATAGGTTCCAATTAAAACATTCATCCTCAAATTATTGATATTAGCTTACGCAAAACAACATTTAACCTCATTTGCTGTTGGGTACTTTTGAATATTTAATAATACTGCTTAACTTTACGTAGATAATCATTTACTAACTATGACTAAAAAAATTACCCTATTATTCTTCTTTTCTGCCGCTATAGCAGGCGGTATTTATGCGCAACAGGCAACTACACCTGCATCATCTGTCATATATCCCGAATACATGGGGGTGTCAAAGCCGCTCTCCGAATTGTTCGATAAAGTCGAAGATGAAATCAATGCGCAAACTATTTTCCGTGAATCTAAAGACCGCGAACACCGCGTTGCACAAACGTTTCAATTCACTGCCGAAGATGGCCCCGAGTATGGCAATGATGAGTCAACCATTCAGCGCGAGCAAGGGAGCAATAGAAATGTGTTAGTGCCACTCACCAATTGGGTTGGCCAAACAGGTGGTGGCAGCTGCCCGCCAGACCCTTCAGGTGCTGCAGGGCCAAATCACTATGTGCAATCAGTGAACGCCACACCTTTCAAAGTGTTTAATAAAACAAATGGAGCTACTTTGGGCACTATTCGTCAAATTGGTTCCTTGTGGAGCCCAGCCGTAGGAAATATGGGCGACCCCATCATTCTATACGACAAATATGCCGACCGCTGGTTTTTAAGTCAGTTCGGTCAAACATCACCCCCCAATGCAAGTAATGTAGTATATATTGCAATTTCTACTACCAATGACCCAACAGGGACCTATTACACCTACACCTATACATCACCGCAGTTTCCCGATTACTTAAAGTTTTCTATTTGGGCCGATGGGTACTACATGACCTCAAACACGGGAACTGATAGGGTGTTTGTATTTGAAAGAGACAAAATGATTTTGGGCCAAACAGCCAGGTCAGTGAATGCAACCTTTTCAACCGGAACCGTATCAGGTTTCTTTTTGCCAATGCCGGCTGATGCCGATGGGGTACTGCCTCCTGTGGGCACCCCTTGTCCGTTTTTTTGGTACACTGAGAACTCCTGGGGTGGTGGCAATGTGGATGGTATAAAATACATGAATGCCACCGTAAATTGGGTACCTACCACACCAACACTTACTTTTAGTACAGCAACCACCATTCCTACGGCTGCATTTGACGGTACTTACAATGCAAATTGGAACGATATCAGGCAAAATACAGCAAGCTCTACATTATTGGATGGAATTGGCGGGATCATTTGGTTTCGCGCACAATGGCGTCAATGGACAGGGTACAATACTGTGGTACTTTGCTGGGGTGTTAAAATCAGTTCAACCCAAAGAAGCATTAAGTGGGTAGAGTTGCGTCAACCACAGCCGTCTGGGGCATGGACACTGTACCAAGAAGGCATTTATGCACCCGATGCGCTCAATCGTTGGGTGGGTAGCATTGCCATGGATGACAACGGTAGTATTGCCCTGGCTTATGCGGCAGCAGGTCCCACTCCAACTCCAACCTCTGTTGGGTTAAGATATACCGGCCGTCTTGCCACCGACCCTCTTGGGCAAATGAGTTTTCCTGAAACCGTGGCTTTTGCAGGTTCGGGAACAATGAGCGCTTGTGGCAATCGTTTCGGTGATTATTCACAAACCTCTCTCGATCCCAATGGAACCACCTTTTGGCACACGGGGCAGTTTGTAAATGGCGGAAGCCCTGCAACAAGAATTTATTCTTTTGATTTGCCACTGCCAACTGACTTGAAGGAAGCTTCGAAGGAATTAGCATATCAAGTTTATCAAAACAACAACACACTCATTGTAAATGCCGATAACCTGAAGGAAAGCGGTCAGTTTGTAGTTGATTTATTTGATGTGCAAGGAAGAAAGTTAGAAGGTCAAAACATCAATGTGGTTGATGGCAAATTAAGAACCGATTTTGCAATCGCCAATTATGCGAAGGGCATCTACATGGTGCGTATTGGTAAGCCAAACACCAGCTTTCAAAAAGTAATCAAAGTCTCTGTGAACTAATTTAATCTTTACCTAAAAGCCCATGCCAAACCAACGCATGGGCTTTTTTATTGCTCTATTTATGATGATAAAAATGCGCTATACACTTTGCCTAATATCAATACTAGCATTTGCGTGCACGGTAAAGAAAACCGCAACAACCAACACAAATGCTGTGGAAACAACTACCAACAATGCCAATATCTCTGATAAAACCTTAGGCAAAGTATCTCACAAATACAGGTCGGCAGGATGCAAAACGGTAATAGAGGTTATGCGCGAAGGGGAGGAGGTACAAACCTTGATACCAAAAGACGCCTTGCCTGCATCCTTAGATGTTGACGGGAAAGAAATTTATTTTAATTTTAGGGTGCTACGCATGCCACAACCTGCAGGTTGCACCGTAGGACAACCGGCCGAAATAACCGATGCAGTAAAAAAATAGCTGCAGGATTTTGCTCCTTAGAGCATAATTTCAATCATTGTTTAGGTGAGCATACCACCGCATACATTGATGCACTGTCCGGTAATGTAGGCGCTCATGTTGCTACCTAAAAATACACATAAGTTGGCCACATCATCTACGTTGCCACCTCTCTTCATAGGAATGGCATCTCTCCAGCCTTGTACAGTTTTTTCATCAAGCACAGCGGTCATTTCTGTTTCTATGAATCCGGGTGCAACAGCATTACAACGGATGTTGCGAGAGCCTAGCTCCAATGCCACCGATTTGGTAAATCCAATAATTCCGGCCTTGGATGCGGCATAGTTGGCTTGACCGGCATTACCTTTTACCCCAACCACCGAACTGATATTTATGATTGAGCCGCTTCTTTGTTTCAACATAATTCTTTGCACTGCTTTGGTGATGTTGAACACCGATTTTAAATTGGTTTTGATTACTTCATCAAAGTTCTCCTCTGACATGCGCATGAGCAAACCGTCTCTCGTTATTCCTGCATTATTTACTACAATATCAATCGTGCCAAAATCAGCCACCATTTTATTGATGAGCTCATCGGCTGCCTTAAATTCAGCTGCATCGGATCTATAGCCCTTGGCCTGAACGCCAAATGCCTTCAGTTCGTTTTCTAATTCCAAACCCTTTTCAACCGATGAGAGGTAGGTAAAGGCCACATTGGCACCTTGTTCGGCAAACTTAAGTGCAATACCTCTTCCAATTCCTCTTGATGCGCCTGTAATGAGGGCAGATTTTCCTTCGAGTAGTTTCATAAAATGCAGTATTTGTATTTATTCGGTTACCACGCCCATGGCGCAGAATTTTTTAATTCTTTTTTCTATTCTTTCATCTGCCGTTAAGGCATCTAATTTTTCCAACTGTTTCTTTACCTCGGCTTTCACTATTTTATGGGCTTCAGCCACATTGGTATGCGCACCTCCAAGCGGTTCTTTGATGATACCGTCAACTAGTTTATTGGCAAACATATCTGAAGCTGTGAGCTTAAGCGCTTCGGCTGCCCGTTCTTTAAAGTCCCAACTTCTCCATAAAATACTCGAGCACGATTCAGGAGAAATAACCGAGTACCAAGTGTTTTCTAACATCAGTACCTTATCGCCAATACCAATACCCAGGGCACCGCCTGATGCACCCTCACCAATGATGATGCATATCACGGGCACTTTTAGTTGTGCCATTTCTATGAGGTTGCGCGCAATGGCTTCACCTTGCCCGCGTTCTTCTGCTTCCAACCCGGGATAAGCACCTGGGGTATCAATAAAGGTAACAATGGGTTTGTTGAATTTTTCGGCCAATTTCATCAGTCTTAAGGCCTTTCTATAGCCCTCAGGATTTGGCATCCCAAAATTACGGTACTGCCTCATTTTGGTGTTGATACCTTTTTGCTGTCCAATAAACATCACGGTTCTTCCATCGAGTGAGCCAAATCCACCAACCATCGCCTTGTCATCTTTTACGGTGCGGTCGCCATGCAATTCAATCCATGTGTTATCGCTTAAGGCATTGATATAACTAATGGCATAGGGCCTGTCAGGGTGACGACTAACCATTACACGCTGCCAAGGAGTTAGGTTTTCGTAAACCTCCTTGCGGGCTACCTTAATTTTATCATCTAAATCTTTGATTGTTTTGGAAACATCTACACCGCTTTTTGCTGCTACCTGCTCAACTTTCTCACGCTGTTCCAGCAGTTCGGCAATCGGTTTTTCAAAATCTAACATGGTTACCATATCTTATGATGCTTAATAGGGGCGCTAAAATACAAAAATATATATTCATAGAAGGAAATCAATTTGTCGATCAATAGTTAAACATAAACAGCATAAAGGTTAATCCTCTCGATTTATTTGTCCGACTTTAATTTAATATTTTTATTCTCAATGCGTTAACATTTTATATCAATGCTTTTTAATGACTCAATTTGTATTTCTGCGGCTGATTTTATACCTTGTACAAAATTTATGTTGAGCATGACTGAACTCTTGTATAAAATAAACGAGGTTTTAAAAAGCATGAATTACTCTTTTGAGGATTTGGCAATGCATCTCGGCATGAATTCACAAGAGCTCAAAAAGTCAATCGAGGATAGGAAGTTAGAGTTAAGAACACTCGAATTCATATCCAAGGAGTTAAGAATTCCATTGTACAGTTTTTTTAGAAGTGAAGATTTTTCCAATGCCAATATTGTTGAAGAAGATACGTTCTATAAAAATAAAATCAATCAAATGATTGTAGAACAATTGGAGGTAGAAAATGCCATGATGAGGAAAGAAATTGATTTATTGAAGAAAGAATTACAAAGTTGCGAAAACAAGCTAAGAGTATTTTTGTAAAATGAAAAGATTAAGGAATATCATACAAGCTGCTCTGATTCAGGCTATTTGCCTGATATTGATGCTATGGCTATATTCCTGCAGCGAAAAAAAGTCAAGGCGCATTCTGATTAAGCCGCAGGCCATTACCAAGGAGAAACAAATTGATGAGGCTCAACTTATTGTTCCATCAGAAAAAACAGGCATTGTTGATTCCTTCTTTACGGCTATTAGTGCTAACAATGCTTTTAACGGGGCTGTTTTAGTTACGGTTGATGATAAAATCATCTACAAAAAGGCCTTTGGTTACGCCAATTTCAACACAAAAGATACACTTACAGAAAATTCTATCTTTCAATTGGCATCGGTATCCAAGCAGTTTACTGCTGTTTCCATCATGATGCTGAAAGAGCAAGGGCTGTTGTCATACAACGATTTGGTGTCGCGCTTTTTTCCTGATTTTCCTTACAAAGGAATTACAGTTAAAATGTTGCTTTCTCACCGATCTGGCTTGCCAAACTATATGTACTTTTGCGATGAATTTTATCAAAATAAAAATATTCCACTTACCAACTCGGGGATGCTCGACCTCATGATCAAGAATAAACCGCCCGAGTATTTCCCCCCCGACAAGAAATTTAATTATTGCAACACCAATTATTGCCTGTTGGCAGCCATCGTAGAAAAGGTGAGCAAAATGTCTTTTGCGAGCTTTGTTTCCAAAAATATTTTTAAGCCTATTGGCATGCATTATTCTTTCATTGGTAATCAAGATAGTGCCAAGTATGCACAATATGTGGCTGCCGGCCACGATGAACAAAATAAACCCATCAAGTGGGATTATATGGATGGGATACTGGGTGATAAAGGGGTGTTTAGCTGTGTGAATGATTTAAATAAGTGGAACATGGCGCTTTACAGTGGCAAAATTATTAAGGAATCTACGCTGGCTGATGCCATGAAGCCTGCTAATGCCGACATGATTGGTTCGCGAAATTATGGTTATGGATGGAGGATAAAATTCCTAGCCGATAAAACACCTTTGTTTTACCACGGTGGCTGGTGGAAAGGTTACAACACCTACTTTATGCGCAACCCAAAGGATCACAGTGCCATCATTATTTTGAGCAATAAGGTGAATTGGAGCTTTAACTCAATTACTTCCTTTATCCCTCGCTTTTATAATCAAAAGCCTAGCAAGGAGATAGAAACAATTTAAGGTTGCTTAGTTTTCTGTTTCCTCGAAAACAATGCCGTAGCCGGCAAGTTCTTCTAAAATGGGTAGGTACAAATCGGGCATAACAGGAATTTGTACACCCCGCAAATGAATGCTTCCGTTAATTAATCTTCTTACTGCCATGGCAAGCGGAAGACCAACTGTTTTGGCCATAGCTGTTTTAATGCTGTCTTCACCTGTTACCACCAAGGTGCTTGTGATGCGATGCTGAGAGCCGGATGCAGACCGGTAGTTAAACATGTGTTGCATAACCACCATATCTTTATCGTGTGGCTCAAGCAGCCATTTTTTCTCTAACAACTGTTGCAGCACTCTTGCAGGGGTGGCTTGCTGCAAACCAATGGGTTCATCAGAAAGTATTCCTGTCCATTCAATCATTTTAATGACGCTATCCTCGGACTCACGACCTGTAAAAGCGCACAACCTTTGTAATAAATTACTGCCTATTCCGGGTAAAAAGGAGGACACAAATTTACCATAGGTACAATGCTCTTCAAGTTCCACCGAAATACTATCGTCAGTTAAACCCAGGAGCACAAATACTTGCCAAGCTTCACAAAAATGATGTTGTCTGAGTGTGCCGCGCAGCATGGTTTCGATATTTTCTATACCGTATAGCTTGCGATATCCTAAACTGTCGCGATTGGCATAAGCATCAAACTTTCCGTAACCTTCAATGTTGATTACTTCGCTCGAAGCAAATAATCGGTGATAGGGTAGGTATTGATAGGAACCGTTCAATAAAAACTTAGCGGTGCTCTGACCTGCTAAAATTACATTACGAGGATTCCAGGAGAATTTATAACCCCAAGGATTGTTGTTGCTTTCGGGAGCAACAAGACCTCCACAGAAAGATTTGAAAGAAGTTACTGTTCCGCCTTTGGCCTTTATTTCGTGTATGATTTTCATGGCCGACATATGGTCGATTCCCGGATCGAGGCCAATTTCATTTAACAGCAGCACATCACGTTTTAAGGCCTCCTCGTGCAGTCCTGCAATTTCAGGCGAAACATAAGAAGCGGTAATCATATGCTTACCCAGTTCAACGCAGGCCTTGGCTACCGGAAAGTGCATGCTTGCAGGCAGCATTGAAATTACAATATCGGCTGCTTCAATTTGTTGAATACTTTGTTTTTGATTATTGATATCGAGCGCAATAGCACGGCTGTTGGGTAAACCTTTAGTTTTTATAAGCGCTGCCTCTGCACTTAAATCGGCAACGGTTAATTCGTATTGTTCGGCTACAGCATGTTGCAGCAAATAGTCAATCAAGTATCCCGATGATTTTCCGGCACCTATGAGCAAAACCTTTTTCATTCATGTATAAAATTTCCATCTTTCATAATCAATTTGCGGTCGGCCATTGAGGCCAAATCATTGTTATGAGTTACAATAATAAATGTTTGATTAAGTTCTTTCTGAAGCTTCACAAATAAGTGATGTAACTCAGCCGAATTCTTGGCATCGAGATTACCCGAAGGTTCATCTGCCATCACTACCAAAGGGTTGTTGATCAATGCCCTTGCTACGGCCACGCGCTGCTGTTCACCGCCCGAAAGCTCCGAAGGTTTATGATTTCCCCTGTATGTTAAACCTAATAAATCTAGCAACATCATCGAGCGGTCGATGCATTCTTTAACCGGCTTTCCTGCAATATAGCCAGGAATACAAATATTTTCGAGTGCGGTAAACTCAGGCAACAAGTGGTGAAACTGAAAAACAAAACCAATTTTTAAATTTCTGAACTGCGCCAATTGTTTGTCGTGCAATTTAAAGACCTCTTGATTATCAATAAGCAAAGTTCCTGTGTCTGCTTTTTCAAGCGTTCCCAAAATATGCAGCAAGGTTGATTTTCCGGCACCTGAAGCACCGGTAATACTTACCATTTCACCTTTTTCAACTGAAATGTCAACATGATTCAAAACAGTCAGTTGACGTCCCGAGTCATAATGCTTGCTGATATTTTTGGCCTCTATAAGTTTTGCCATAGCGCACAAATATATCAATTATCGAAACACTTCTCATGAAAAAGCATGAGGTGTCTTTCATTAACTTAAAATTAATTCGTAGCTTCTTTTGATAAACTTGGTGAGATCTTCTCCTTTTAGTAAGTTTTGAGATAGTAAGGCCAAATCTGATGATTGCTTCAACATTTCCTTCTTTTTAGTATCGTCTTGCTCCTGAACTGCTTTGGTTATAAGTGGATGATTGCTATTTACCACTAGATTGTACATTTCTGGCATATTGCCATAAAATCCGCTCATACCGCCACCTCCAAGTGCTTGCATTTCCTTCATTCTACGCATAAATTCAGGGTTGGTAATTTGCATGGGCTGATCGGTTTCACTCAAACTTTCAAAAACCACATTGAATTTGTTGGCAGGCAAAACACCTTCTATTAAGGGTTTCAATGCATTTTGTTCAGTCTCGCTGAGTTTGCTTGGCATAGATTCCTCTTTACTGATGAGCTTCTCCATGGTGTCTGCATCAACTCTCACAAAAGTGGCATCTTGGTGTTTACGCTCCAAGAAGTCAATGAAGTGTGCATCTATTGGACTATCCATCACCAATACTTCGTACCCTTTTTCGTATGCTTTCTCAACAAATGCATGCTGTTCGCTGGCATTGTTGGTGTAAAGGAAAACTTGCTTGTTTTCCTTGTTGGTTTGGTTGGGTTTAATTTTTTCGGTGAACTCTTCAAAGGTGTAATAGTTGCCTTTTGTATCTTTCAATAAGTTAAACTTACATGCTCGTTCGTAAAATTTATCTTCCGAAAGCATGCCATATTGCACAAATACTTTCAAATCATCCCACTTACTTTCAAAATCTTTTCTATCGTTTTTGAATATTTCTTCCAATTTGTCGGCTACCTTTTTGGTAATGTGTCCAGATATTTTTTTTACGTTACCATCAGCTTGCAGATAGCTGCGTGAAACGTTTAAAGGAATATCCGGTGAGTCAATCACTCCTCGTAACAAAGTCAAAAAATCAGGAACAATGTTCTCAACTGCATCGGTAACAAACACCTGATTGCAGTATAACTGAATCTTATCTTTTTGTACTTCAAGTGTGCGTTTTAATCTAGGGAAATATAAAATCCCGGTAAGGTTAAAAGGATAGTCTACATTCAAATGAATATGAAACAAAGGGTCCTCAAAATTGAAAGGATATAGTTCGCGATAAAACGCTTTGTAATCTTCATCTTTTAAATCTACCGGTTTTTTAGTCCATGCCGGCTCGGTGTTGTTAATGATATTGTCTACTTCTGTTTCTTTGTCTTGCTCATCAACTTTGTTGTATTCTTTACGCGTACCAAATTTAATGGCAACAGGTAAAAACTTACAATACTTTTTCAGTAGGCCTTCAATTTTCGCATCTTCTAAAAACTCCTCGGAATCGTCTGCAACGTGCAAAACAATGTGTGTACCTCTTTCTTTTTTATCGTGTTTTTCAATTACGTAATCGGGATTACCCTCGCAACTCCAATGCACAGCTTCTGAATTTTCTTTGTGAGATAGCGAAAAGATTTCCACTTTTTTTGCCACCATAAAAGCAGAGTAAAAACCCAATCCAAAATGACCTATGATGGCCCCGGCCTCCGGTGTTTTATCTTTGTACTTATCTATAAATTCGGTAGCACCGCTGAAAGCAATCTGCGTAATATATTTTTCAATTTCATCGGCAGTCATACCAATACCTTTATCGCTGATTGAAATGGTTTTGGCCTCCTTGTTTACCGCAACTTCAATGGTGGTATCACCCAAGTCACCTTTTACCTCGCCAAGGGCACTCAATGCCTTCAGTTTTTGAGTGGCATCAACAGCGTTGCTGACCAACTCGCGTAAAAATATTTCATGATCGCTGTAAAGAAACTTCTTGATGATTGGAAAAATGTTTTCTGTTTGTACATTAATTTTACCTGTCTGTGTGCTCATTTTCGATATTTTTTAGTATAATGATTTAACGCATTGCTGTTGCCAAAATTTATGCCACAAGCGATAAACTGACAAATTGACTTTTGCAAAAAAAATCCCTGCGCAATTGCTTGGCAGGGATATGCTAAAGATAAGATTGTTGTAGATTAAAATCTTTTGTGACCTGAGATTGAACCGTTGGTATAGGTTTGCTCGTCAGTTTTTCTGCCGTTCATATCATACCATGTCCATGTGCCATCTTTTTTACCATTGATGTAGTTTCCTTCTGCATTCACTTTTCCGTTTTCGTAGTAAAGTGTCCACTTACCTTCTTGCATCATTTGACGGGTTATTTTTCCTTGGCTTTGAATCTGACCGTTCTTGTGGTAATAAACAGCCGTTCCTTTTTCAAAATCAATAATGTCTGTGAGCGAACCATCTTGGTTGAAGTTTTTCCAAATACCTGTAGTTACACCATTTTTATAAAACTGTTCAGAATAAACATTCCCATTTTCGTACCACATTGTCCACTTGCCATCTTTCACACAATTTTTCATTTTTTCCATTTGTGTTTCTTTCGGAAGTGATTCAAAATCTTTAGAAAGCACAGTGGCATCAGCATGAAGAAGGGTTCCTTCTGATTGCTTCTGACCATTAGGATAGAAAGTTGTTTTGGTTTGTGAGAAAGCAACTCCCGAAACGATTAAGAGCGAAAGTGCAGTGAGAAATTTTTTCATTGTGTTTGTTATTTTGATGAACAAAAGTAATCAAATTTCTATTTAGTGAAAATATTTTTTCTTCATTTGTTAAATTAAAAAAGCTTATTGCCAACATGTATAAAGTCGCCTGGAATGAGCGTTACTGCCATCCCTTACCAGAACATCATCGTTTTCCCATGGAAAAGTACAATTTGTTGCCGCAGCAATTGCTATATGAAGGAACAATAGTTGCCAATCAAATTTTTAGTCCGGAGCCCGCAGCAGAGCATGATATTTTACTGTGTCATACTGCTGATTATCTAAAAAAACTAAATGAAAGAAACCTAACTGCTGCCGAAGTAAGAAGAACGGGATTTCCGCTCAGCAAGGAGTTGGTGGCACGTGAAAAGGTGATTGTGCAGGGCACGATTGATGCGGCTATGCATGCCTTAAAAGACGGTGTGGCTTTCAACATTGCAGGTGGTACACATCACGCATTCAGCGATCGCGGTGAAGGTTTTTGTTTACTTAATGATGCAGCTGTGGCAGCGCATGTTTTGCTCAAAAATAAGTTGGCTAACCGGATATTGATGCTCGATCTTGATGTGCATCAGGGAAATGGGACCGCAAGTATTTTTATGCATCATCCCGAGGTTTTTACATTTAGTATGCACGGCCGAAAAAATTATCCGCTACACAAGGAACAATCTGATTTAGATATTGAATTAGAGGATGGCACGGATGATACCACTTATCTGAAATTGCTGAAAGAGCATCTTACATCCGTCATACAGCATTTTAACCCCGATTTTGTGTTTTATCAATCGGGTGTTGATATTTTGGATGCCGATCAGTTAGGTCGGTTAAAGGTAAGTATGGAGGCCTGCCGCCAGCGCGATCAATTGGTATTTGAGCAATGTAAGCAGCATCAAGCTCCTGTAGCGGTTACCATGGGTGGAGGATATGCCCCCGATATAAAAACGATTGTGAATGCGCATGCCAATACATACCGCATGGCAAGAGACATTTTCTTCTAAAAGGCCCCAAGGTTTAACTATTCATAATTTCTAAAACAAGGTAATACCGTCTCGCGAGTTCTTATTGCATTGATGAAATTACATATTGCATGCTAACAGGCTATTCCACCGCCAATATTTTAAGCAGTAAGGCATTGATAAACTAAAATTTTCTGATTAATGAATAGCCACACTTAACCCCCTGCGGCTGAGTTCGGTGCGCATGGGGTGCAATTGGTCGAAGGTGCCGTTTTTTACCTCGCACTTACCGGTGTAGTGCACCAAATAGGCGCATTGCTCGGCCTGCACCACATCATGGTCGCACACTTCAACGAGTGAATCAATAACATAGTCAAAAGTATTCACATCATCATTATACAAGATGAGTGTTTTTTCCTTTTCAACATCGGTTAAAATGTCTTCAAGTGTTAGCGTTTCTATTTGTGTAATGTTTGACATTTCAGCGTATAAATTACAAACACAAAAGTAAGTAAAAAAAAGCATGATTTGCAAACTTTTTATGCACCGCTTTGATGTGAATGACAAAAAAAATATATTTTTACCTTTTCGAATTAGAATTATAATTTATGCGATTGAAAATTGTGGCAGGCAACTGGAAGATGAATCATTATATAAATGAAGCGGAGGCGCTCATCACCGAAACGCTTCATAGCAGCCCGCAGGTTGCTCACAATCATTTAAACATATTTGCCGTTCCATTTCCATACCTAACAATGGCACAAAATCAGGTGAAGCATCATGAAGGGTTTGCCTTAGCGGCTCAAAATTGCTCCTCATTCGAAGCAGGGGCCTATACGGGCGAAGTTTCTGCAGGGATGCTGGCTTCTATTGGTGTATCGCATTGTTTGGTGGGCCACTCGGAAAGGCGCAGCATCTTTAATGAAAAATCTTCTGAATTGCTCCATAAACTGCAACTATTAATCAAGCATGGTATCACACCAATTTGGTGCTGTGGTGAGCAATTGAACGATAGAAATCAAATGCATCATTTTGAAGTGGTGAGTAAGCAACTCAACGATGAAGTTTTTCAGCTAAATGAGCAGGACTTTTCACGAATTATTATTGCTTATGAACCGGTTTGGGCAATAGGCACAGGCTTAACCGCAAGTCCGGCACAGGCTCAAGAAATGCACGCATTTATCAGAAGTAAAATAGCATCAAAGTATCATCATCAGGTAGCTGAGCAAACTAGTATTTTATACGGTGGCAGTTGCAATGCCGACAATGCAGCCGAGTTGTTTGCCTTAGCAGATGTTGATGGGGGGTTAATTGGGGGGGCATCATTAAAAGCAGCATCATTTGTCAAATTAATCTCTATCATGCATGAATTACATTGAATTAACTTTCCTGGTAAGTCCTAAGCACCCCTTTATTGATATTCTTGTGGCCCAATTGGCTGAACTTGGTTTTGAAAGTTTTTGTGAGTCAGATCAGGGTGTTCAGGCATATATACAGGAAGCGGACTTTAATAGTGACATGCTCAATCAGGTAGGTCTCCTTAAAGATCCGGGCGAGAGCAATATCAGTTACAAACAGCAGGTTATTCCTGCACAAAATTGGAACGCTCTATGGGAAAGTAATTTTGATCCTGTAAAAGTAGGTATGGAATGTATTGTTAGGGCCCCGTTTCATGATAAGCCTGCCGGCTTTAAATTCGATATTGTGATCGATCCTAAAATGTCTTTTGGTACCGGTCATCACGATACCACTATGCTTATGATTGAAGAAATGTTGAGGCTTAACCTTAGTGGTAAACGCCTGCTAGATATGGGTTGTGGAACAGCCGTATTGGCTATCTTAGCTGCAAAGATGGGTGCCGAAAAAATAGTAGCTATTGACAACGAAGAATGGGCTTATAAAAATGCTATGGACAATTTTATTGCCAATGATTGCCGACAAGTGCTTGTGATACATGGCAATGCCAAACACATTCCCACTAATAGCTTCGATTACATTTTTGCTAATATCAACAAAAATGTATTGCTTGCCGATATGGAAACATATTGTAAACATTTGTCAACCGATGGTAGATTGCTCATCAGTGGATTTTTTATACACGATATTCCCGCACTTGTTGATAAAGCCAAAGAATGCGGATTGCGATTGTTATCTCAAATGGAACGCAACGGTTGGGCATGTGTTGCTCTGAAAAAATAATAACCCCATGTTGCGCCAATGCCTCTCTAAATATTCTATTTGCCTGACACATAAAAGTATTTTTTTGCTTTTGTGCTTTTTAGTTACTTACAACTCCGTGGAGGCGCAATTTAAAAATGTTTGTATCGATAGTCTTTTTTGGCCCAATGAGGTAGCCATAGCTATAGATTTTAATGAACCCAAAAACATGGTTGCAGGTTCTAATTTATCTAATGTTTATATGTCTTCAGACACCGGCAAAACATGGAGAAGATCAAGCGCTAATTCTAAGTACACCATTTATGGCGATCCTTGTATGATTAGTGACTATAAAGGAAACTTTTATTATTTACATTTGTCGGATTACAGCAAGGGTAATTGGATTGATAGAATTGTTGCACAAAAGTCGGTTAACAAAGGAAAGACTTGGCAACTCGATACTTATTTTGGATTGAACGGTAAAAAAGCTCAAGACAAAGAATGGGCGGTAGTTGATCAAAAAAGTGGCAACATTTATGTAACATGGACACAATTTGATAAATATGAAAGTAAAAATCCTGAAGATAAAACCTTAATTATGTTTACAAGCTCGCAGGATGAAGGTAAAACATGGACACCTGCAAAAGTCATCAGCGCCTTTCCGGGAGATTGTCTAGATGATGATAATACTGTAGAAGGCGCTGTGCCTTGCGTAGGACCAAGTGGAGCAATCAATGTGGCTTGGGCAGGACCCAAAGGCCTTGTATTCAATCAGTCGATCGATTCCGGAAAAACATGGTTTAAAGAAGAAAAAATTATTGCAGATATTCCCGGAGGTTGGAACTATGATATTGATAGTATCTATCGTTGTAATGGACTACCAATTACAGCCTGTGATTTGAGCAATAGCATTTACAGAGGAACTATCTATGTGAATTGGAGCGACCAAAGAAATGGTAGCGATAATGCAGATGTTTGGTTGGTGAAATCGAGCGACAATGGCAAAACATGGTCGCAGCCAAAAAGGGTGAACAATGATAGCACCCGCACCCAGCAGTTCATGTCATGGCTTAGCATCGATCAGTCTAATGGCAGAATTTATTGCTTGTTTTATGATAGACGCAATTTTAAGGATGCCCGCACCGATGTATACCTTGCATACAGCGATGATGGGGGAGAGACCTTTACTAATGTGAAGGTCAATGAGAGGTCATTTAGCCCTTCAAAGGCAGTTTTCTTCGGAGATTACATCAACATTGTTGCCCACAAAAATATCGTTAGACCTATTTGGATGACTATGAACAGTGGAATGACCGCTGTATGGTCAGCTGTGATTGATGGGAACCAATTGAAATAAGAAACGCATCATTCAAGTTCCATTGCATAAAAACTCAAAAGCGATTTTTTTACTTCACCGAAGGTAAAAAAAAAGAGCGCATTGCGCGCTCTTAACCTGGGTTTAAAATTCCTATTATTTGGCTTTCAAATGATAAATTCTTTTTACCAGTACCGAATCTTGATAAGTCAACTTTATTTCGTTGCCTGTGTTTGATGTGATTTGGTACACTCTGCGGGTTTTGGCATTGTCTGGCATAAAAGCGATATAAGCCATTTTACCGTTAGTTGACCATTTGCCTTTTTGTGTAACACCATGCTCCACCATGGTACAAGTGTAGTCTTTATTCAATAATATATGGTCGTTTACTTCGTTGCTCTCCAGTTGATTCACTGCCCCAAACATTTCATAGGCAACAATTTTCCAGTCCTTGCATAATGCAGCTTCAATTTTGGCATCAGCATTGTTGTTCTGCGCACTCACAGCAACTCCTAAAAGCATGGCAATAAAGAATAGTTTAAATTTCATGGAACGTATTTTATTAAAATGAATAATTAATTTAGCACTCAAATATAATATATTAAATGATTTACAAAAAATATCTGTGTCTATATTTAATTACGCTAACAATATTTGTTTTGTTAGGGAATAAGTCATTTTCTCAAAAAATGTTTTATCAAGGATATGTGGTAACCAATGAAGGGGATACCGTTAAAGGTAAAATACCTTATGATATTGGCACAAACAACAATTATCATATTGTAGATGTAAAGGATGAAAAAGGGTTTGTGAAGAAATTCAATGTGTGGCAAATTAAAATGTACAGCATCAACAATGAACTATATTTTACCAAAAAATGCGAGCGTGGAGAAACCAAACATCGAAACGATTTGGTATTTATGCATCGGTTGCAAACAGGTAAATTGGTACTTTTTGAGTACGAGTTTGTAAGGAAAATTGGTGCAGCCCGTAACTTCGGGGATGCCGGTTTGGAGCCCGAAGGAGAGAAAGATTTCTACATTGAAAAAATAGATGGTAGCTTTGTTTATTTATCGCGCCTTAACTTTAAAAATACCCTTCGTGAGCTCATGTCAGGACAAACCGATTGTTTATCAATTATTGATAGCAAAGATTTTGAATACTTGAAAATTCCCGATGCAATCGGCTGCTTCAATCAAAAGTAATAGCATAGAACAAAATATGGTTCAATAAAATTGGACTATTTATTTTGTACAAGTGTTATCAGATTCAAGATATGACAAGATATGTGGTTTTCAAATACATCAAGAAGCTGCAGCGTTTCGTTTGAATAGGTAAAGCAGGCGGGTATTAAAGGACTCGCTGTTGAACAAGATATACATCAGTATCATGATGATCCCAAAGTCAACAATTCCCATTACCCATGCAATCATAAAATGTAAAATGATGCCTAGCGCCAACATCATTTTTTTTGTTTTTCTAATCCAAATCAATATTGGAAATAGTAATTGAAAAAGTAGTGTAAACCAGGTCACTAATTTGATGAAGATGGTTTGGTTAATTAATGTTGCTGCAAACATTGGATGTGAATACAAATCATTGTAAAGCACGTAATAAAAAGCTGTTCCATCCATCCATGATTCCCCCTGTAATTTGTAATAGCTTGCCACCATGTACAAGATCACCACCTGCATACGCATAGCTATAAAACCTATGTTGGCAATACTGAATTGAGCGGCACGTATATATGGATTTTTTATCTTTTCTGATTCTTCATTAATAAATAAAAGTATAAACAACATAATGGTAAGCAAGCTGAATCCTCCGTTTTGAAGTGGGGCAGTTTTGTGATAAATGTTCATCATGAATACATAGCAAACAATCAAACTTATCCTTTTAAAAGGAAGAAAGAAATAAGACAGTATGCTACCGAGCAGTCCATATAAAAAAAATAAATAGTAGGCACTGTATTGCTTGCCTTCCAGCAAATTGAGCGGCTTAAGAAAAATATTATTTGATTTATAATAAGGCACCATGTAGTTGCCCGGACCAAAAAACATATGCGCCACTGACAGCAATTGCAGCGTATAGCAGAATAAAAAAATCAAAATGCTAGCTTTGAAAAGTTTGATGGTATTCACCCTTCCAAATGCGTTGGAATGATCATCAAGGCATCTGTGCAATGCGGCTATCCAATTACTCGACACTTTCATGTGATGATAAAATTGGAAGCACTGGGAAATATAGGGTCATACTGCTGGCTTTGATATCTGCTAGCTTTTTTGCATGATACTTTTCAGGATAGATATAAACAATTTTGAATTGAAGCGAATCGAAGGAAGTACGCTTCGGCATTTGATTAATCATATCGGAAAAGTAGCGATGAGCCATCTGAAAACCCTCTCTTCTTTGCAGATAAAACAGCTTGAGTGAATCACTGTTAGTTATGCTGTCAGCGTAGTTGCTCATGTAATAATCGGCATACGTATTGGCATCACTCAGCTGCCTCAAAATATAGTCGTAGTGTTTAATAGGCATGGCCACCGAACTCAAGCGATTAGCGGCATGCGTTTGTAACATTGTTGCTTGAAGATCTTGGTAGCGTGTCCAAAGACCTGCTTTGTTTTTGTATTTCACCAACAAGTGTTGTTTGCAGTAGGGAGGATCGGGGGCAAAAATTTTGTTGTTTTGGTTGAAAAAAGGAAACATGTAGCGGTAAATCAGATAACTGATTCTGCTTCCTTTGGGTACAATTTCAAAGTTGTATAAAAGTGTAAAACTTAAATGAATGCTGAGCAAAAATGCCAGAAGAACAAAAAAAACTTTTCTAAATACAACTAATCTTTCCATATCAGTTATTGTTCTATCAAATCATTTTTTGTTGGGCTACCGGCCCTGTGCGCCTCACAAATCTGCTGCCAACAGAATTATTGTTGACAATTTACCAGGTAAAAAGTGGTAAACTTTCCATCATGGTATTCACTTCTTTTCTAACGGCCGTAATTTCTGTTTCGCTATCCTTATGCATCAGCGCTCTATCGATGAGGTCTACAATTTTTTCCATGTCATTTTCTTTCAAACCACGTGTAGTGATTGCAGCAGCACCAATTCTTATGCCTGAAGTTACAAACGGAGATTTATCATCAAAAGGTACCATGTTTTTATTCACGGTAATGTCGGCTTTGCCGAGCACGCTATCGGCTTCTTTGCCGGTCAACTGCTTACTCCTAAGGTCTATCAACAAGCAGTGATTATCGGTGCCACCTGACACTATGTGATAACCTTTGCTCATGAAGGCTGCTGCCATTGTTTGTGCATTTTTTATGACCTGCATGCCGTATGATTTAAACCCTTCAGTCAAAGCTTCGCCAAAGGCAACTGCTTTTGCAGCAATTACATGAACGAGCGTACCACATTGTGTCCCAGGGAATACAGCACCATCAAGCACAGCACTCATCAGTTTTAAATCTCCTTTCGGAGTTTTATGTCCAAATGGATTTTCAAAATCTTTACCCATTAAAATCAGTCCTCCTCGCGGGCCGCGTAATGTTTTGTGAGTGGTAGTAGTTACAATATGACAGTAAGGAACAGGATTATTGAGCAAACCCTTGGCAATTAATCCCGATGGGTGAGAAATGTCGGCCAT
>JALRAS010000043.1 GCA_023262495.1 Bacteroidia bacterium
CACGAGCGATATGCAGATACAGTATTTATGAGGCACCTAGCGTGTTTTATATTATTTGTTGTTGGGGTAGTATTTTTTTACCTTGTACTAATCAAGTTAAAATTCAAACCATTACCAGCTTTTTGCGGTGTCCTGATGCTTGTTGTAAGTCCAAGGATATATGGACATGCATTTATCAATTCCAAAGATATCCCTTTGATGGTTTTTTACATCATCGCTTTTTATACACTGCTCAGGCTTATCAAAAAGCCCAATTCTAAAAATGTAATCATACATGCCTTTACATGTGCTCTATTGATAGATACCCGGATCACGGGAATCATCATGGTACCGGCCAGTATCTTGTTTTATATCTTATCGGTATATCAAAAAAGTGAGCATGCTGTGTGGCACATTATTAAGTTTGAGGCAAGGAAAACCTTATTACTTTTCCTAATTTTTAATGCTGTTTTTGTTTACATAATGTGGCCGTACTTGTGGTTAAACCCTCTAAAAAACTTTGTGATTGCGTTTTTAGATATGAGTCAATTCCCCTGGAAGGGTTTAAGCTTGCTGTTTGGAGAGTTTATCCCATCCTCCGAAACTCCATGGTACTTCGGCTTTTTGTGGTTTATAATAACCACACCTGCCATTTATCTGGCACTTGGGTTGATTGGTATCTTAAGCCTGTTTGGCAACTTATTTAAAGCCTCGTCAAACATTTTCAAAAGTCAAGCATTTATCGAAATGTCGATGCCCTTTGGCCTTTTTGCTGGGCCTATTTTCGCTACAATTTTATTTAAATCGGTACTTTACGATACTTGGCGACACCTGTATTTTATTTATCCATTCTTTATCATGATGGCTTGTTATGGGGCTTCTTTTCTTTTGAATATAATAAAAACGAATGCCCTGCAATATGTTTGTGTGATTCCTCTGTTATTGTATATAGGCATGCTTGCACATCAAATGACAAAATCTTTTCCGCACGAGTATGTTTATTTTAATGAATGCATCAAATCTTCTGATAGCTATCTCAGAGAGAATTTTGATCTTGATTATTGGGGTTTATCATTTAGAAAAGGGCTTGAAAAAATTTTGGAAAAGGACACATCTGATACCATTAAAATTACAGGAAATGTATTTCCCTACTACAGCAATTATTTATTATTGACCCATATGAATCAAAACTGCCGGTTAAAATATGTATTGCATGAGCATGAGGCAGATTACTATTTGACTAATTATCGCTACAACCCTAAAGACCATATCAATCATAAGGACAAGGAGATTTACACAATAAAATATAAAAATTCAGAAATACTAGGGGTGTATAAGGTGCGATAAACACTATTAATCTAATAAATTCATAGGTTTTAAGAAGATTTTTGAACACCAAACATAAAGCGCAACTTTTCTTGCCTTACAATGAACTTTTTATACTTTTGTGACCTTTTTATAACTGAACTGTAATCAAAAACATATTTTATGGCCAACAAAAAAGAAGTAAAACCCAAAGCTTCGGCATATACAAAAGACGCTCCGGAGTTGAAACAGGTAGCAACTAATAATCATCAAGGCATGTTTGATGCCGTATTATCAAGACTGGATATGGCTTTTTCTAAGTTGAATCCCTCTTACAATTTTCAACAAGTAATTAAAAGTCCGCAAAAGCAGGTTATGGTAAGCTTACCTATTATGATGGACAATGGCACACTGCAAGTTTTTCAAGGCTACAGGGTGATACATAGCACAGCATTAGGCCCTTCAAAAGGTGGAATACGTTATGCCATGGATGTAGATATCGATGAGGTGAAAGCACTTGCCGCCTGGATGACCTTTAAATGTGCTATTGCTAACATCCCTTATGGTGGTGCAAAAGGCGGTATTCAGTGCGACCCTAAAAAGCTATCCGTTGGTGAACTTGAGCGTCTTACAAGAGCATATACATCAGCAATGTCAGATATTTTTGGCGTTGATAAAGATATTCCGGCTCCTGATATGGGAACCGGTAAACGTGAAATGGCATGGATTGTTGATACCTTCTCAAAAATTCATGGCGAAGATTCACCGGGAGTTGTAACGGGTAAACCCCTTACTTTAGGCGGTTCAAAAGGTCGTGAAGCGGCTACAGGAAGAGGTGTGATGGTATCATGTTTAGAGGCGATGAAAAAAATTGGCATGGATCGCAAGTCTGCTACATGTGCCATACAAGGTTTTGGTAACGTAGGATCAAATGCTGCTCGTTTACTCAATTCAAAAGGGATTAAAGTACTTGCAATTAGCGATCATACAGCCGGAATTTTCAATCCAAAAGGAATTGATATTGAAGCAGCTTTATTGTATGCTAAAGAAAATGGAGGGATTTTAAAAGGTTTCCCCGGAGGAAAAAATATCAGCAATGAAGAGTTATTGCTTGCCGATGTGGATGTGCTTGTACCTGCTGCCGTGCAAAATGTGATTACAGAGCATATTGCCAGAAAAATGAAAGCTAAATTAGTGATTGAAGGGGCCAATGGTCCAACGCTATCTGAAGCTGATGCTATTTTATTTGAAAGAGGTATTACGGTTGTTCCCGATATTCTTGCCAATGGCGGTGGGGTTACTGTTTCCTATTTTGAGTGGGTGCAAAACAAATATGGCCACTATTGGACCGAAGACGAGGTAAATGCTAAGCATGATGCTTCGATGACCGCAGCTTTTGAAAGTGTTTGGTTTAACGCCAAGCAGTTTAAAACAAACTTGCGCACCGGTGCTTATATTACTGCCCTCAAAAAACTCGAGAAGGCGGTACAGTATCGCGGTAATTATTAATACTACAGTCACCAAAAAAGTGAGGTTCATTATTCAGCCTCACTTTTTTTGTTTTAAGTAATTTACAAAATCAAAAAAATGAAATTTCACCGCGAAGGCATCCCCACATTACTCATAACCATCATGCTCATTTTGATGCTATTTGGTTTTATTGGGATCATGTTCCCAAATAAAATTGTGATCAATATCTTTCTGGCAATAAGCGCTTTTGTACTTATTACCGTGCTGCAATTTTTTCGTCATCCAAAAAGAGTAACTCCCATCAACAGCAATCATATTATTAGCCCTGCTGATGGAAAAGTAGTGGTGATTGAGGAAGTGGAAGAAACAGAGTATTTCAAGCATAAAATGATTCAGATTTCAGTGTTCATGTCGCCTATCAATGTGCATGTAAACCGTTCGCCAATTAAAGGAATTGTGGAATATGTGAAGTATCACGCAGGACTCTATTTGGTTGCTTGGCACCCTAAATCTTCAACGGAAAATGAGCGAACTACCATAGTTGTAAAGCACGAAAATGGCAAGTCGATATTGATGCGTCAGATAGCAGGTGCTCTCGCCAGAAGAATTGTGTATTACTGCAAACAAGGCGATCAAATGGATCAAGGTGAAGAGTTTGGGTTTATTAAATTTGGCTCAAGAGTAGACGTGTTTGTGCCTATAGATTGCAAAATAAATGTTGAACTCAATCAAAAAGTTAAAGGAGGCATTTCCACACTTGCTTCTTTCAAATGATATTGTAAGCGTTAACAAAGTTTTTATGGCACAATTAATGTAATTTACCGAAATGTGCACGAACAATTCAAAACCTTATTAATTTTACGTTTTTAAAGATTCATACATGAAAAAAGCAATATTTCTTTTACTGCTAACAGCAGCTATTTCCGATTATTCAATGGCTCAAAAACAGGACTATGTTATTCCTGCTGTTGATATCAAAAAAATGGATGGAACTACATTCAATACAGCTAATATTAAAAATGATGGCAAGCCCATGATTATTGATTTTTGGGCTACTTGGTGCAGTCCATGTAAAGCTGAACTAAATGCGATTGCCGAAGATTACGAAGAGTGGCAAAAAGAAACAGGAGTGGTTCTATATGCCATTTCAATTGATGATGCCAGAAATGTAGATAAAGTAGCACCCTATGTAAATGGAAAAGGTTGGGAATATATCGTTTTGTCTGATGTGAACGGTGATTTCAAAAGAGCCATGAATGTAAACAACGTACCTCATGTGTTTGTGATTAACGGTAACAGAGAAGTTGTTTATCAGCAAAATTCAGCTGCACCGGGCGATGATAAAAAGCTTTACGAGATTGTGAAGAAAGTAGCTAAAGGAGAAAAAATCAACTGAGGCTAATCATTCATTCATGAAACTACATTTTAATCAATTACTTTTATTGTTGTTAGCTATTTTTACAAGCTACACGGCTAAATTACGTGGGCAGGGGTTAAACAACGGTGAAATACATGGAAATTTTCAACTCGATGCGCAGTATTATAATCCCGATAGTGCAATTGGAGCGCAACCTGTGCCTGAAAAATTTCTGATGAATAGTTTTGCTAACCTAATTTACACAAATGGCGATTTTAGTGCCGGTGTGAGATTTGAAAGCTACTTAAATACGATGTTGGGTTTTGACCCTCGCTATAAAGGAACGGGCTTTCCATACAAATTTGCCACTTTCAACAGAGATAATTTCTCCATTACTGTGGGAAATTATTATGAGCAGTTTGGAAGCGGAATGATTTTCAGAAGTTACGAAGAGCGCGGTTTAGGATATGATAATGCCATGGAAGGGGTAAGGGTAAAATATACCCTGCTTAAAGGTATTCACATTAAAGGCCTAATTGGCAAACAACGCTATTATTTTGATCTTGGAAAGGGAATTGTAAGAGGTATTGATGGTGAAGTGGCTCTTAATGAATTGGTAACTGAATTTGCAGAAAAAAAGACTAAAATATTTTTTGGTGGAAGTTTCGTTAGTAAATATGAGGTGGATCAAGATCCAATTTATGTGCTACCCGAAAACGTAGGTGCTTGGGCAGGAAGAGTTAAAGTTAATCATGGCGGTTGGTCTTTTTTTAGCGAATATGCCCATAAAATCAATGATCCCTCAAGCGTTAATAATTATATCTACAAAAAAGGCGGTGGCTTATTGGTAAACACCAGCTATTCTCAAAAAGGATTGGGGATTAACCTTTCGGGAAAGGTAATTGATAACATGAACTTTAGGAGCGATAGAACAGCTCAAAACAATGACTTGCTCATCAATTTTTTACCTGCCTTAACCCGTCAACATACCTACAACTTGGCTGCTACCATTTATCCTTATGCCACGCAACCCAATGGAGAAATGGCATACCAAGGAGATATCACCTATACCATCAAAAAAGGGTCTAAACTTGGAGGTAAATATGGTACCACAGTATTAGTAAACTATGCTGCTGCAAATGGACTCGATTCCACAACGCTTGCTAGTGGGCTTGGCTACAAAGCCGATTACACCAAATTAGGGAAGGTGTATTACAAAGATTTCAACGTTGAAATTCAAAAAAAAGTAAGCAAACCATTAAAATTTACACTTTTCTATGCTAACTTTGTTTACAATAAAGATGTGGCGCAGGGTAAGGTGAATGAAGGATTTGTATATGCAAACATTGAGGTGTTAGAGTTTACTTATAAGTTTAACGACAAACATGCTTTAAGAATGGAGCTGCAAGGATTGCAAACAAGGCAGGATATGGGTGATTGGGCCACAATTGTGGCGGAGTATACGATTTCTCCCAATTGGTTTTTTTCAACCGTAAATCAATACAATTACGGCAACCCAAATGAAGATAGCAGACTTTTATATCCAATTGGTCAAATAGGGTTCATAAAAAATTCTACGCGAGTTACACTTGGATACGGACGTCAGCGTGCAGGTATTTTTTGTATAGGTGGTATTTGCCGTGTTGTACCTGCCTCCAATGGAGCAACAATTTCGATATCAAGCAGTTTTTAAATATCAACCCACATGAAGTCATTTTTAAAATTGTTTTTCTCTTTCGGTCTATTAATGACCCTTGTTGCTTGTGATGAGGTCGACAGTGATATTGTGGCCAATTATGGCAAGGAAAATACTACACCCGAAGATACAACAGGAGGCGCTGACACCACAGAAATTAAAATCCGTAAGGTACTATTAGAAGATTTTACGGGGCATACTTGTCCTAACTGTCCGCGAGCAGCTACAGCCATTAAAACGTTAGAGGACTTGTACGGAGAAAAAGTTGTAGCTATGGCATTACATGTTTCAGCAACCTTTGCTCAGCCGCAACCTCCAACATACACAGCCGATTATCGAACAAACGAGGGTACTGATATCGATGATTTTTTTGGTGTTTCAGCCGCAGGATTACCCAAAGGAATGGTTAATCGATTGCTGATTCAAGGAAGTAGAATAATTCCTTATCAGTCGTGGGGTTCCGAAATAGGCAATATCATTAATGCACCAATGGAAGCCTGGATTGGTATGAACAATAGTTATGATGCGGCACAAAACAAGGTTACAACCAACTTGAAAATAGATTTTGAAACTGCCATCAATGATGAAATAAAGTTATGCGTTTTCCTTGTTCAAGACAGTATTATCTCCCCTCAAAAAGACCTTGACTCCCCGGGAGGTAAAAATCTTAACTACGTGCACATGCACATGCTTAGAAAAGGTTTAACTTCAGCATTCGGAGAAACAATTATCAGCAATCCCACAGCCAATACTCCCGAAATTTCAAAAACGTATTCTCTTGTCTTAACTCAAGATCAAGTGCCAGAACATTGCAAGATAATTGCCTATATATACAAGGCAAGTAATTACGAAGTGATTCAAGCTCAGGAAAAACATATTAAATAATTTGAAAAAGTTATTGTTTTCAATAGGCTTATTTATGAATTGCTTCCTGTATGAAGCAATTGCTCAAAGCTTTACGGGTGGTGCATTTTTAGGATTTAATGCCAGCCAGGTGTCTGGCGATAACCTGGGAGGATACAACAAACCGGGCATTGCAGGTGGTTTCTTTGTAGGCCGAAAAATAAACGAGAAAAGTGAAGTCGAGATGAGGTTATCCTATACCGGCAAGGGAAGTAGAGATGTTCCAGACTTTGAAAGAGGTAAATATACGGCCTATTATCTTAAACTCAATTATATAGAGGTTCCTGTTTTTTATAGGTATCATTATAAAAAATTTTGGATCATGGTGGGCCTATCTGCGGGTTACCTAATTTCTTCATCAATTGCCAATGAGTCGGGCCCTTTCCCTGTAAATAGCATCGAAAATAGGCCTTTCAACAAATATGAAGTGTGTACACATTTTGGGTTGGCATATCCTCTTTCTGATGATTGGGAAATTGAATTTAAGTCTGCTGATACTTTCTTTTTGCTTCCTATAAGGAAACATGCTAGCGGAGCCAGCTTTTTGGTTAATTTCGGACAACTCAACAGCGTGCTCAACTTTTCGGTAAAATACCGGCTCAAATAAACTACTTGGTAAAAGTTTTGTTTACTTCTTATGAATACAATTGAAAATAAGGTAGTAGTGGCTGTAACAGGTGCAAGCGGATCTGTGTATGCAAAGGTATTGTTGCAAAAATTGGCTATGTTAAATCAGCAAGTTAAGGAAGTTGGTTTGGTAATGAGCAACAATGCTAAGGATGTGTGGCGTTATGAATTGGGTAACAGCGATTACGAAAATGTGCCTTTTAAAACGTATAATAAGGATGATTTTTTTGCCCCATTCGCGAGCGGTTCTGCTAAATATAACATTATGTTTATTTGCCCTTGCTCAATGGGAACTTTGGCACGTATAGCATCGGGTATTTCAAACGATTTAACTTCACGTGCTGCTGATGTGATGCTGAAAGAAAGGAGAAAATTAATATTGATGGTAAGAGATACCCCTTACAGTTTAATCCATATCAACAACATGAAAATGATTACGGAGGCAGGTGGTATTATTTGCCCGGCAAGTCCTTCTTTTTACAGCAGACCGCAAACATTTGAGGAACTTGCAGCAACGGTAGTCGACCGAGCGCTCGATTTAGCAGGGTTATCTGTAAACGCTTATCGTTGGGGAGAACATTAAAATTGGTATAATATTTGTCTCTTTAAAAAATAAAATTTTACTACTTTTACAACTATATTCAAATAAAATGAAAAAAATAAATTTTTTTATAGCACTTATTGCCGTTTGTGCAATTACTTATGGTTTCATGTCGCGCGTTAAGCAAAACGCCACTGTGGGTATCAACGTTGGCAATAAAGCCCCTGAGCTAAAGTTTAAAAGCCCTGCAGGCAAAGAGTATGCACTCAGCGAAGTAAATAAAGGGAAATACGTATTGATCGATTTTTGGGCGTCTTGGTGCGGTCCGTGCCGAATGGAAAATCCGACCGTGGTAAATGCCTACAACAATTTTAAAGATAAGAAATTTAAAGATGGTGCAAAGGGCTTTACTGTGTACAGTGTTTCTCTCGACAGAGCCATGGATCCTTGGAAGCAAGCGATAGAAAAAGATAAACTGGCTTGGGAATACCATGTTTCTGATTTGATGTTTTGGAGCTCAGCTGCAGCAAGAGCTTACAGAGTAGAATCAATTCCGGCCAACTTTTTAATAGACTCAAAAGGAATTATAGTGGCCAAAGGATTAAGAGGCCCTGCCCTTGAGGAAACGCTGAGCAAGCTTGCTCAGTAGGCTACAATTCAACAAGATAGTAAAGCCAATTTGACATCAGTTAAATTGGCTTTTTGTTTTACTCCACTAAGCTGTAATCTTTAATAATATTGTAAAGTGTGTCTCTTTCAGCAGGTATCCTTCCGCCTTGCTTTATCAGCGCCACCAGTTGATCTGTTGTAAGGGCTGGATTTTTATCTTCTGCACCGGCCATACTGTATATTTTAGTAGAATCGTCAATTGTGCCATCAATGTCATCAACCCCAAAACTCATGCTTATTTGTGCTGTATTCCTTCCAATCATTGGCCAATAGGCTTTTATATGATTGAAATTATCCATAAAAATGCGGGCAATAGCATAGTTCCTTAGGTCTTCTATCACACTCACTTCCTGAATATGGCTCATTTGGTTGTCTTTGTTGCGAAATTTAAGCGGAATAAACGTATTGAAACCACCTGTTTTATCTTGCAGTTCACGGAGGCGATTCATATGGTCAACTCTATGGGAAAATGACTCAATATGGCCGTATAGCATGGTTGCATTGCTGGGCATGCCAATACTATGCGCTGTTTCATGTATCTCAAGCCATTGTGCTGTTGTGGCTTTGTCTTCGCAAATCTGCGCACGCAATGTTTCATCAAATATTTCAGCTCCGCCTCCTGGAAGCGAATCCTGACCGTGATCTTTTAGTATCTGAAGACCATCACGATAAGATACTTTTGCTTTTCGGCACATATATTCTAACTCCACTGCAGTAAAAGCTTTTACATGTATGTCGGGTCTTATTTCTTTGATTTTTTTGATGAGCGAAGCAAAATAATGCAAGCCCATTTTTGGATGCACTCCCCCCACAATATGCACCTCGGTAATGGCTTGACCGGCATAGCTTTTCACTTTTTCGAGAATTTGCTCTTCGCTCATTTCCCATCCTTCTTCTTTTTGTTTTAGCAAACGCGAGTAGCTGCAAAACTTACAATCGAATACACAAATATTGGTGGGCTCAATATGAAAATTACGGTTAAAATAAGTGTAATTGCCATTTTTTCTCTCACGCACCAAGTTGGCCAACCGGCCCAAATAACCTAACTCTGCGTGTTCATATAGGGCCAAGCATTCATCGGGGGTGATTCGAACACCTGATGAAATCTTTTCTGAAATAGAATTCAGTAGAATGTCGGTAAAGGTGTTTTCGGATGAAACAGAAGACATGATTATTGTTTAGGTGACTGAGAATAATTTGCAAATTAATACTTTCAAACAATAGCTTTCAAAAATAGTTCTGAATAGTTGTAAAAGGCATCTTAAAAAATTGATATTCATGTTGTTGCAAAATTGAGGGCAACGGCAATTGCCGTTTGAAAAATTGTTATAACTTTACCAAAAATTTGGCGTAAAAAAAAGTTAAACGCAAGATTAAACTTGAAATAATTCACATAAATATAGAATTGAACGAGGCATGAAAAAATTTTTACTTAAAAAGATTCAAATCGGTGCTCTATTAATGTTTGTTTGTAGTAATCTATTTGCTCAAACACCCCCTAATGTGACCTCATTCTCTCCGACAAGGAATAATCCTTCTGCTCCGCGAAGCAGTAATATTCAACTTACCTATAATACAGCGGTTACCTCAACAGGTACCAATCAAAATAATTTTTTCATTCATCGCTCTCAAAAAGGTAGAATAGGAATCGCACAAGGAAGCTATACGGGCGCAGGTACCAATACCACAACATACAACCCTTCTCAAGATTTTTTCCCGGGAGAGCTGATATCAGTAAGCAGAACAAAATCAGTTACCGCAGTTTCGGGCTCAATACAATCTCTTAGCACTCAGGATTATTCGTTTTATGCTGCGGCTGGCATTGGGCCTGCTTCTTTCATCTCAAACGTAAGTAGTCCAAATGTTCTAAACAGCAACGTTATTGAAACGTATTCTGCCGATATTAATAATGATAATAATATTGATTTATTAACACTTACGGCATCACGCATCAGGGTAATGACTGGTAACGGAAATGGTACCTTGAATACCGGTACTGAAATATTTCTGCCACTTACAGTTGCCTCATGTTGGGCAATTGCAGATTATGATAGAGACGGAGATCTTGACATAGCCGTTGGTTATAATTCAGGCCTTGTTTCATCAACGGCCACTAGGCTTTCAGTATATCTTAACAACTCATTAGGTGGCTTTGGATCACCTATAAACTATACCGCTCCTGCCTTGGTGGGATCATCTACAAGTTTCACTAATTTTAATGGAATTACTTCCATAGCGGCCGCAGACTATGGCGATACCTATCAACCTACAATTCTAGGTGCTGATGGCGATATTGATTTGATGATTGGATTCAGATCGGGGACCCAAGGATGGATAGCCATGGCCGAGAATAATAGTTTTGGAGGCTTTGGTGTTGGGTTATCGTTCTTGGTGCTTAGTAACGCTGTTTCTAGCCCTTTAAAAATTGTTACGGGTGATTTCAATAATAACTCTGTTTTTGATTTGGCTGTACTCACCTCAAATAATACCATTGAGGTGGTTGAGCGTGATGGTGAGATTTATGCTTCAACCCTTGTTACTGCAAATAATGGTGCTACCGCTTTAGATATGATTAAAGGGGATTTCAATAATGACGGTAGATTGGATTTGGCTTATGCCTCTAATGGCTTTTTATATCGATTATTAAATACCACAACAGGAGGATTTTCTTTTTCAACCACAGCGGTTGCTTATGTGGGTAGCAATTGTACGGATCTTGAAGTTGCAGATATTGATGGTGACTTGGATTTGGATTTACTGTTGGCTCAAAATGGCGGATCTAGTTTAATCATGAGATGCTTTTTAAATAATGGTATCGGTTCTTTTACTTATTTCACTTCCTTCGGATCAAGTGATTACAACCCTGCGAAAATCGCTGCAGGAGATTATGACAATGATGGAGATATTGATTTAGGTGCCTCGAGATGGCTCGATGAGTCAATTTCTATACTGCTAAATAAGGAAAATACAATAACTGTAACGAATACTTTTGGCTCAATTTGCACGCAGAGCAGTATTAATGTCAATTATACCTCATCTGGCACATTCAATGTGGGAAATGTATTTACCGTGCAGCTTTCAGACCAAACCGGAAATTTTCAAACATTTCAAAACATCGGAAGCACAACTAGCTCTGCCGGAAGCGGTTCTATTAGTTGCAACATTCCGGCTTCAACCCCTGCAGGTTCAAACTATAAGTTGCGAATAGTTGCTAGTAGTCCTGTCACAACAGGTTTCGAATCTGCAGCTTTTACAATCAATACATCGCCTTTTATATCGCTTCAAAGCAGATCATGCAACTCAAATGTTTCTACTGCAATTACTGTTACAGGTGCATCAAGTTATTCTTGGTTTCCTACCGATGGCCTAAATAATGTAAATTCAGCAAGTATAATTGCCACTCCTGCAGCCCCAACAGTGTATTTTGTTACTGGTACTTTGAATGGATGTACGAGCACTTCGTCTGTTTCTGTTTCGAATACTTGTTACTGCGTTGGAGCATATAGTATTGATTGTAGTTCAAACGATTACATTGAAAGTTTTAACATTGGTAATATTGATAACAATCTTTCAGGTTGTAATGGTCACCTTGGAAATTATAGATCATATCTAGACACGGGAAGTGCAACTACCCTATTGCAGGCAGGTAGTACTTATTTTTTAAGTGCTACAACCGGCTCTTATGCTCAAGGAATTGGTGTTTGGATTGACATCAATATTGATGGTGATTTTGATGATGCCGGGGAATTAGTTTTTTCTGGCGCGCCTTCAACTCAAGTTAATGGTTCATTTGTTCTCCCATCAAATATCATAGAGGGGCAATCAGTAATGCGCGTTAGGTCAATTTACAATGTTACCCCAGCAGCAACTGATGCCTGTAACTTACAAACATATGGCGAAATTGAGGACTATAAGGTGATCTTGGTTAATCCGTTGGTTGTTGTTTCAACCTCACCGTTAGGCAATGCAATGAGTGTGGCTGTGAGTTCCAATACAAGTGTTACCTTTAATTCAAATATTTCTTCAACCGGGGCTACTACAATACATGGTTATAGCAAAGGATTGTATACCTCAGCAGATAATATTAGTCAGCCGTCCGTTATTTTTGACCCTTCCCAAAACTACCAACCCGGTGAAAAAATTTCTGTAACAGTTCCCTCTGCTACTGGTGTAAATAATTCAACTTTAACTGCTCCTTATCAGTTTGAATATTATGCAGCATCTGGAAGCGGAACTGCACTTTTTCAGTCATTAAATACTGTAACCTCCTCTGATATAAGTGATATAGTAACAGGTGACTTTAACAATGATGGTGATGCAGATATTGCTGTTGCAAGGAATTTGAATGCAGCAGGAGTTTCAACTTTGCAGATTTACAGCAATAACGGCTCGGGTAATTTTGTCACTACCAACTCCTATTCAAATTTCACAGATACTCGATTAGCTGCGGGTGATTTAGATAATGACGGAGACATAGATCTTGTTACTGCAGTTCCAACTGCCAACAATACGATGGAATTTTACAGGAATGATAACGGAACATTTCTTCAGAGGGTTACCGGTTGGGTTACCGAGTCGGCAACAAATATTGCTGTTGCGGATATGACAGGCGATGGAAATCTTGACATTATATGCTCTAATCCATCAACAGGTAGACTATTTTATTACCTAAACACAGGTTTTGGGAGTGTAGAGCAAAGGTTTTCTCAAACTCCTGTTCTCATACAATTTCTTTCGGGGATTAATTCATTTGCAATTGGTGATTTTAATAAAGATGGATTGCTTGATGTGGCAAGCGGTGCAAGTGGTACGGGCTTTATCAGAATTAATTATAACCTGCCTGGCTCCCCGGGAAGTTTCTCGACTGCCAATAATGTTTTCTTAGGATCAACAAGTAGCCAATGTACAAGTATTCAAGCGATAGACTATGATAGCGATGGTGACCTTGATTTAGTTGCGGCTAAGCCATCTGATAATACAATCATTGTTACAAAAAATAATTTTCCTTCAACAGGTGCCGGCTCCTACAGCTTGCTTCAAACATTAAGCGTTGGTGCGTCTCCTGCAAACATTGAACCTGCTGATTACGATGGTGACGGTGATATAGATTTGTATGTGGCTCATGCAGCAACTACCGCAACCTACATCATTAACAATGGCGCAGGGTATACAGTTAGTAGTAATAACACAGGAGGTAATCCGTCTGTAGTATGTTCCGCAGATTTCGATGAGGACGGAGATATTGATTTGGTGGGCAAATCTAATTCAAACCCAATAACATTTTATCAAAACCAAGAATATACGGTAACTGCAACAGTAAATAACAATCCAGTTTGTTCGGGTAATAGCATTTTTATAGATAGAACAATTGTTCCCTCAACTTGGCCTTCTACAACTTTTACTGCTCAGTTGTCAGACGCATCCGGCAACTTTGCAAGTCCTCTTGTTTTGGGTTCAGTAACCTCTACCACAGGCTCTGTTTCTTCCTTTATTATCCCTCAAAGTACTCCTGCGGGAACAGCATATAGAGTGCGATGGATTAATGATTTAACTGGTTCAACCGTTGTTCAATCGGGAGCATTTACCATCAATACTGTATCTTTATTTGATGTTACCGGAGGAGGTGCAATTTGTAGTGGCTCAACTGCAACAATTAATCTATCAGGATCTACCTTTGGAGTAAGATATCGTTTAGTAAGAAATGGTAATATCAATGTAGATTCATTGGTATCAACAGGAGGAGCTATTTCATTCACAGTAAATACAGCCGGTACCTATACAATTATTGCTAGAAATCTCACCTCGGGATGTACTCTTTTAATGAACGGAAGCGCTACCGTAATTATCAATCCTAACCCTACCTTATTTAATGTATTTGGCGGAGGTAGTTACTGTGCAGGTGGTTCGGGAGTGCCTATATCAATGAGTAACTCAAATTCAGGCATTACCTATCAACTATTGTTAGGTGGCGTGCCAACGGGGGTTTCCATCAATGCTATTGGTGGTCCGTTTACTTTTCCAAATGTACAAGCTGCGGGTGCCTATACAGTAAGGGCGGTAAATAATATTACGGGTTGTACCTCCATCATGAATAATACAGTTAATGTATCCATCACTCCTACAATCACTCCATCTGTTACGTTAACTACAAGTGCAAACCCGGTTTGTGCCGGGGCAGCCCTTACGTTTAGTGCCAATTCTGTAAACGGGGGAACTCCAACATATACCTGGTTTGTAAATGCAGTTAATGCAAATGCTTCTTCTACGAGTGGTTCATTTACTACCAGTACACTTAATAATGGTGATGTTGTATCTGTTGCTATGTCAAGCAGTGAAGTTTGTGCAAGTCCTAACCCAGTGACAGCTAATGTTACTATTACCGTTAATCCACTTGTTGCCCCTACAATAGCTATTAGCACCCCGCAAACAACAGTTTGCTCAGGTAGCAATGTAACCTTTAATAGTAGCATTTCGAATGGGGGCCCTAATCCTCAGTACCAGTGGCAAATCAATGGGGTAAATGTTAGTGGAGCAAATGCTCCTACATTCACAACTAATTCCTTAACAAATGGTCAAGTAGTTAGATGCCGATTAATTTCAGATGCAACTTGTACTACTCAAGCTTTGATATTCTCATCCGCTATTACCATGGTGGTCAATCCTCAAGTTACACCATCAGTGAGTATAAGTGCATCAACTCTTAATATTTGTCAGGGGGCTAATGTAGACTTCTCGAGTTCAATTGTCAATGGTGGTAATAATCCTCAATATCAATGGATTAAAAACGGAGTTAATATTTTAGGGGCTAATTTGTCAAGTTATTCTACTTCAGGCCTTTCAAATAACGATCAAATTAAATTAATGCTCACAAGCAATGCAACCTGTGCAACCTCGGGGCAGGTATACTCTTCTGCATTAATTATTAATGTAACGCCAACAATTGTGCCCACTGTTACAATTAGCGCTTCAGCAAATCCGATATGTCTCAACGGTTTAACTGATTTTACAGCAGTTAGCACTAACGCAGGTGCTTCACCGGTATACACGTGGATAATAAATGGTATTCCTCAGCAAACAGGTTCCTCTGCTTCCTTTGGTGTTGTCAATTCTGCATTCTCTAACGGTGATATTGTCTCAGCCACAGTAACAAGTACAGAACAATGTGCCTCTCCTGTAACTGTAAGTTCAAACAATATTACTATGACAATTTACACCCCAAGTATTCCTGTTATAGTTGAAAGCCCACCCGGCACACTTTTATCTACACCGGCAATTACTTATCAGTGGTTTTTAAATAACATAAACCTGAATGCAAGTCTTACATCTCAGAGTATTAATATTTCATCAAGTGGCAATTACGTAGTCAGAACTACCGATATCAACAATTGTGAATATTATTCAGATATATTTTCCGTGGCAACTCCTGTCATTTCAGTCAATCCGGTTTCAGCGAGTATTTGTGCAGGAGCAAGTTTTGACTTGAGCTATTCAGTATCAAATGATTTTATTAATCCCAATTTATTCAGAGCTCAACTTTCTGATGCCAGTGGTAACTTTGGTGCTCCTGTTGATATAGGTTTAGTTAGTGCAATAACCGGGGGGGTAATTAACGTTACAATCCCGAACGGAACCAATTCAGGAGTAGGTTATAAAATTAGAGTCATAGCCGATAATCCTGTTTCAATTAGTACACCAACTCCTTCATTTAGCATCAATGCTTTGAATACTGCCAGTGTCACAATAAATTCTACTCCATCAGGAGTTCAGTGCGCAGGCACTATCATAACGTTTACAGCTTCCCCGCAAAATGGAGGAACCAACCCTCAGTATCAATGGACAGTAAATGGTAGCCCTGTGAATGGGGCTAATACGCCAACTTTTTCAACTGGTTCATTAAATAATAATGATTTAGTTAAAGTAATACTTACTTCAAACTTATCATGTGTTACCGGCAGTCCTGCTTTATCTGCAGGGATACAGCAGTCTATAAATCCTATTATAATACCTAGTGTTTCCATTTCAGGAAACAGCATTGGTTGTGAGGGCGACCTGGCCGATTTTTCAAGCATAGTTGCCGGTGGTGGAGCTAACCCTCAATATCAATGGAAGGTGAATGGAGTTAATGTTGCTTTTGCAAACTCCGCTTTCTATTCTACTGTGGACCTAAACAACAACGATGTGGTAAGTTTAGAGGTAACAAGCAATGAGGTTTGTGCATCTCCATCTACAGTAACATCTAATGAAATAATCTACATAGAAAATGCTCTTCCTATTTCATATGATCTTTATGGAGGTGGAGTAATATGTCCTAACCAAGGGTCCTCTATAATTACCCTTGATGGATCGCAGTTAGGTGTTGATTATCAATTGTTGAGTTTTGGGAGCCCTGTGGGCGCTCCGATTGCAGGTACGGGCAACTCTATTGATATTGCCGTTACCGATGGAGGAGGTTATGAAGTTATTGCAACCTCTGCTGCCTCTTGCAGCAGTTACATGAGTGGCTATGTTGGTGTTGCTGTTGATCCTGTGCCCAATGAGTATATTTTATTTGGCCAAAGCCCAGTGTGCCCTACTTTCGGTACAGATATAACCTTAAATGGTTCAGATTTTGATTTCATGTATACACTCTATTTCAATGGAGATCCGGTGAGTTTGACTTATGATGGAGATGGATTGCCAATTTTATTTGGTTACTATACTGATCCCGGAGTATATACTGTATTGGCTCAATATAATACTTTTGGTGGTTGGGCATTAAATAATCCTAACAATAATCAAATGCTTGGATTTACCCAAGGTTGTGAGACTCAGTTGGCAACATCCTTTGTTTTGAGCAATAGTCCTGAGCCGGCTGTTTTTGATTTACAGGGTCCCACAACAATTTGTGATGGAAGTTCAGCAATTTATAGCTTAAGCGGTTCCGAAACAGGTGTAACATACTCACTTGCCTATTCAGAGAGCATCATTGAAACAGTACAAGGAACAGGCTCTGCCATTGCATTCTCCCCGGTTAACGGTCCAGGTTTTTATACTGTGACTGCTACACTTGGAGATTGTCAGTTGATGATGAATAATGAGATAGCATTGAGCATAACTGATGGTCCTCAACTTTTCACCCTGACAGGTCCATCATTCCTATGCGAGGACGCGCCCACGGTGATTACGCTTACCGGAAGTGAAGTTGGTGTTATGTATGAGTTGTATAGCAATGCATCACCTACCGGACAAAGTTTGGTTGGAACAGGCTCTGAATTGGATTTTACAGTTGAAAATAGTGCTCAATACACGGTTATAGCTACAAATGCCAATGGATGTTCAGCAACAGTGGGTTTTTTGGATATTCAAGGCCCATCAATTATTACTCAATTTGAAGTCACAGGAGGGGGGGGGATATGTCCCGATGATGATATCGGATTGCCCATCCTATTAAGTGGCAGCGAATCGGGAGTGGATTATCAAGTTTACCTCAATGGATCGCCTTTTGCCGGACCGTTTGCAGGTACAGGAAGTGCCCTAATATTTGGAAACTACACCTCAAGTGGTACTTATACTGTAACTGCCTATGATTTTATCAATTTTAGTAACAATTGTGAAACTCAAATGATTGGTAGTGCTGAGATATTTGAAAATCCTGCAACGCCAGAAGCAAACGCTGGCTCCAATCAATCAATTTGTACCGATAATACTATTTTATCGGCCAATCAGATAACAGGTGACAATATTGGTACTTGGACAATTTTATCGGGAAGCGCATCAATTGCTGATATTAATGATCCAAATTCTCCGGTTTCAAATCTTTCTGTTGGAAATAATACTTTTGTTTGGACAATCACAAGTCCTTTTTGTCCATCGGATGCAGATACGGTAATGATTGTTAGAAATCCTTTGCCAATAGTCTCTGCCTTAACAGGTGGTGGTTCATTTTGTTTAGGTGATAATGGTGTGAACATAACTTTGGGTGGTTCAGACATTGGAACAGACTATGTGCTAAATGCCAATGGAATCCCTATAATAACTGCCTCAGGTACAGGTACAGCAATTGACTTTGGACTTCAAACAATTGCAGGAAACTATTCGGTTTTGGCCACCGATAATGCGACCGGATGCTCCTCTCAATCGAACAATCAAGTTACAGTTACCGTTAACCCAATACCAAACGCACCTGCAGTTTTATTAACTAATAATTGTGGATTTTCAGAACTGGTAGTAAATAATTATTTTGGAAGCATACTATGGAATGATGGTTCGGTATTGGAAGTGAGAACAGAAACTTCAGGCACCTATCAAGTTCAACAAATTGTGAATGGTTGTTCTAGTCCGTTTAGTGCACCCGCTGTTGTTACTCCTTTTGAATTTCCATCAATTACAGCCATCCCGTCTGATGCTATTTGTGATATTGATAATGGCTTTATTGATATAACAGTTACAGGCGGTACTGCACCATATATATATGCATGGAACAATGGCTCAAACACAGAGGATATTACTGGTCTATCAGCTGGTACATACAACGTAGCAGTAACTGACAATAATGGCTGTTCAGCCAATACAAGCGTTACGATCAATAATACCAGTGCACCAAGTGTAAGCACCACACAAGTTGATGCCACCTGCGGTAACAGCAATGGAAGTATTGACTTGACAATCACAGGCGGTACAGGTCCATTCACATATAACTGGGATAATGGAGCTACCACCGAAGATATCAGCACACTTGCAGCA
>JALRAS010000044.1 GCA_023262495.1 Bacteroidia bacterium
ACACGCTCAGGAATGCTGCCAAAATAATGATCTTCTAACTGTTGTCCTTTGGCAGGTGCATGTCCAAAAAGCGTTCTTCCTGTCATATTCAAATCAGGACGTGCGTTATGCAGCGCGGTGTCAATTAAGAAATATTCTTGCTCCCATCCGAGTGTGGCAATAACCTTGGTTACGTTTTTATCAAAATACTGACAAACATCAACTGCGGCTTTGTCAACAGCATGTAACGCTTTAAGCAATGGAGTTTTATAGTCGAGCGCCTCACCGGTATAGGAAACAAAAATGGTTGGGATACATAATGTTTTACCAATGATGAAAGCCGGAGAGGTTGGATCCCATGCCGTATATCCTCTTGCTTCAAATGTATTTCTGATACCTCCATTCGGAAAACTTGATGCATCAGGTTCTTGTTGAACCAATTGCCCGGCTTCAAAACTTTCAATGGCATTACCGCTGCTGTCCGGTTCAAAAAAAGCATCATGTTTTTCAGCAGTTGCCCCGGTTAGTGGTTGAAACCAATGCGTATAATGGGTAGCTCCTTTGCTCATGGCCCACGCTTTCATTCCTGTAGCTACCATGCCTGCCATTTTACGATCGATGGTTGTTCCATGTTCCATGGCGCTCACAACACTTTCATATGCCTCCTTGGGCATAAAATCGCGCATAGCTTTTTTGTTGAACACCCTAGTTCCAAAAATTTCAGAACTTTTATCGTATGATACCAATGGGGCAACAGGTACTCGCTGTAGCACTTCATCAAATGCTTTAAATCTTAATGTTGACATGTAGAATTGTTTTTTTGAATTGGGACACAAAAGTAATAAATAAATATTATTTTACAACACCCCCCCTATTTTTAGGGGGTCAATTATTAAATACTGTATGTTTTTTTGATATAGCCCCCTTTTATGAGTAATATAATATGATTATTTATATATTCTAATGCGTATTACCCGAAATCGCTAAATCAGCTGCAATTCAATCCATTTGTTCAAAGGATTGAAAACACCTGCTAAGCGGGAATACCCTCATAAAATAACCAGTGCGTTACATGCGTAACTGCTACTGATTAATTTGGGCTTAAAATTACGCAATAGATATTCCATATAAAAGGTTAATGCCCTGCAAGCATAACACTTTATACATTGGGCTTAAACATTTACCACAAAAATATCAGTCCTTCATGAGTTTAAGGGTGACCCTGTCATATTTACTTCTTACTTGTAAAAAGTACATTCCTGATGCCAAAGTAGCCGGCACATTAAAGTTCAAATTTTGATAGCTTCTTGCATCACACCAATGCTTTTGGTAGGAAATTTCCTTACCCATGATATCAAAGAGCGATAATTCAATGTAATGCGTATCAGCAGCAAGGTATCGCACGTTGATAAAATCGCGAAAAGGATTGGGTGCAACATAATCGATTTTATTCACCGAAGGAATAATTATTTTCTTTCCTGTAACAGTTGTATATGCTTGAGCAAAATCAGGAATACCATACCCTTTCAATGAATCGGGACTGTTGAATTGATCACAACTTTCTTTGACCTTTTGAATGACTTGCGCAGCAGTTAAATTAGGAACAGCTTCCCAAAATGCAGCACACATTCCGGCAATAAGCGGACTTGAAAATGAGGTACCGTTCAATGATTGGGAAAAAATTCCAGGTTCAAATTGGCCTACTGTTGCAAGACCTTGTGCAGATACATCAGGCTTAATTCTACCATCTGCGCTATGTCCTCTTGAACTAAACGGAGCAATCACCTCATTAGCATCAACTGCACCAACTGCAAGAATACCATCTGCATCGGCTGGCACAGAAATACGTAACCATGGATTATTACCACTGTTACCGGCACTATTGCACACTATTATTCCTCTTGAGGCGGCAATTGAGGCGCCAATACTGGCCATTGCGGTATTCCCATCAAGGTCTGCAAAGGTGTGATCCTGTGCAGGGTTATCAAAGGTAGTATAGCCCAATGAGGAATTGATGATATCGGCACCAACACTGTCTGCAAACTCTGCCGCACAAACCCAGTTAAATTCTTCAACAATATATTCGGTCGGAGCATCTTCACTGCGCAATAACCAAAATGAGGCTTTTGGGGCGGTTCCTATCAACTGACCGGGTGAATTACCTGCAATACAAGATAAGACAGCTGTTCCATGATAATGATCTTCATACACATTGTTCTCTCCTGATACAAAGTCCCATGTACCTAATATTTGGTTATTAATGAAAGCACTATCAAAAGTTTCGCATTGATCGGCAATATAAAAACCAGCATCAATCACAGCTATTACTTTTCCATTCCCCATAAATCCTGCGCTGTGCAATAAATCACCACCAAGCATGCTTACCTGACCTAAGGAGTTACCATAATCAATCAACTGACTACTTGCATTGTTTTGATTAGCCATACGGTATTGATGAGCATCAGAAAATTCTCTTTCCGCATCAAATTTTGGTACAGCAACCGGAGGGCTTTTACGTTTTACCGCTTCAACACCTGAAACAAATGGGAGCGCCTGTATGGCTTGAATAACAGAGCTATCTGTAGCATAAACAGCCACAGCATTGAGCCAACGAGAGCGATTCAAAACCTGCGCTCCTAACGTCTGTACTTGATTCACATAAGCACTGTTCACCGGAAAATCGAGTGGTGTAATGGATATAGATTGATTGGTTCTTCGGTCGATGGCGCGCTGCGAGAGAAAGCTCAAAGGCGCACCAACACTATAAGGAGAGTTGTTTTTATCTGTAAATTTAACCACAAATGTATGAGGGGTTGGCTGTGCGTAGGCAACACAGCACAGGTATAAAATAGCAACTATGAGCTGAATAATTTTTTTCACTGTTTGATTTTTAGTATTAACTGATTTTGTGTACAAAGGTTTACCGCTTTAATTTTTTTGTAATTTAAAGTCAAGTTTATAAACCGTACCCTGGCTATTTAACTTGATGATATGGCCATCTAACTGATCAGTCAAAATCCTGATGAGTTCAAGACCTAGGGTTGATTTATTGGGTTTGTTGGGCTCTCCTTCATATCCTTTTCCATTATCGCCAATGATGAGTTCAAACTGATTAAATCCTTTTTCTTTCAAACTAATTGATATGATGCCCTTTTCTACATTATTAAATGCATATTTTAATGAATTGGAAATAATTTCATTGAGCAGTAAACCAAGCGGTACAATAGTATTGAGATTAAAATACTCTATTTGTAAATCTGTTTTCAATTCAATTTGCTTGTCAACATTATAGCTCTTCACAAGATCTTGTATCAGTAAAACTAAATAATCATTAAAATTAATTTTCTTAAAATCATATGATTTGTAGAGCTTTTCGTGAATAAGGGAAATTGTTCTAATTCTATTTTTACATTCCTCAAAAATACTAAGTGACTTTTCATCTTCTACATAGGAAGATTGAATATTAATTAGACTATTGATGACCTGTAGATTATTCTTCACCCGATGATGAATTTCTTTCAGTAAAATTTCCTTTTCTTCACTTTGCTTTTGAATTTCATAGGTACGCTCCGAAATAATTTTTTCAAGCGCTTCTAAATCACGCTTTGCTTTTGATTTACGCAAATTATTAAGTAAGTAATAAGCATAAATTAAAATAATTACACTGCATACTATGAACCAAAAACTAAGATAAAAAGGGGGTTTAATTTCAAACGGAAATGAGATAATTTTACTTTCAGAGTGATTATCGCTCATCGCTTTTACTTTAAATATATAAAGGCCCGCTCTTAATGCAGAGTAGGAAGAGGCATTGACCGATGACCATGGACTCCAATCCTTATCGTATCCTTCCAATTTAAATGAGTATTTCATTTTTATTGGGAATGCGGGATTAATGGCAATGTAGGAAAATGAAATCCGTTCGATATCGTAGGAAAGCCGCGGATATTGAGGCAATCGATACCAATAATTAACATATGCTGTTTTAGGATTACTATAGTCGTTGAAATTTACTTTAAAAGATTCAATTTGAATATCCGGTGTAAAGGTCATTTGAGGCAATTCTTGTGAAGGGCTAAACCTTATTACTCCTTTGATAGTACCGAAATACAAATCGCCATTTTTGTTTACGCACACTGAACGTGAATTGCATTCTACTCCTTTAAATCCATCGTTATAACCAAAGTTTTTGATTCGCGCTATGGTGCCATCTTGACGAAATGTAACCCTATCAACTCCTTTGTTTGTGCCCACCCATATATTTCCTTGCTTATCGCACGCTACTGAATATACGGTTCCGGATGCTAAACCATCTTGAATACCGTAATTACTAAATTTCTTTCCATCCCACATGCTTACACACTTGTCGGTTCCAATCCACACCCTACCAATTTGATCAACGGTCATTGAGCCAATGAATGCATTACAGAGATTGCTGCGCATTGGATGAGCCCTAAATCCGGTGGAGTCGGCAACAAATATCCCCTCACCTGTTCCAACAAGTAGATTGTTTTTTGTTTCACTAAAGCAGTATATGTTTAATACATGCCCTTCTTCAATATCGGAGATACATTTTAGCTTTCCTTTTTTGTAGAGAAATAAACCTTGTCCGAAGGTACCAATCCAAATATCTCCATTTTTATCCTGATGAATGGCGCTTACTTTAATACGTGGTTCATCGGGAATACCGGGTAATAAAGAAAAACGCTTGCCATTATAAACCCTTATGCCACGGGAGCCACCTATTAGTACATTATTGTTTTTTAATACACAAATGGCTCTAATGTTGAATTTTTTAAGTAAAGGCTCATTGGTATAACTTACTACCTTTTGGCCATCGTACTTATATAGTCCTTGTATAAGAGTTCCAACCCATACGTGCCCTGCCGTATCTGGCTTAAGGCAGAATACCTCCCCAAAATTAAGACCTTCCAAATCATCAAAATAGGTGAACGAGCGGTCGCGAAACTTAATGAGTCCTGAGCCCTTTGAGCCCAGCCAGATTGTACCGGATTTATCTTGTAAAACTGCTAAAATTTTACTTGATTTCAATCCGTTTTTATCATCGTAGTGAATCGCCTTTCCCTTATCCATACATATTACACCTGATTGAAATGTACCTAACCACCTTCGGTTCATATGATCAATATACACAGCGTAGTATCTGTCTTCATCAAGCTTTGGCAACGTTTGGGTGACATCAAATGCCTGCATCAAAGCACAGTTCTTTTGAACAGTTTGGACAAAAAACTTTCCGGAGCTTGTGAGTATGTTCAACTGATTTTCCTTGTCTAATGCCATTGACTGAATTGGCTCAGTAATAGCGTTAGCAGGACGAATTATTTGTTGATTAAGCAATTGATAAACTCCTGTGGTAGTGCCCACCCAAATATTTCCGTTTTTGTCTTGCAACATTGCTGTTACAACCAATATTTGATTGGGTGGTTGCTTTAATTTTCTGAAAGCATTGTTCTCGAAGTAGCAAATTCCATTGCCTGTGCCAATATATACATTCCCATTTTGGGCAGTAAGTACTGAAGTTGTATAATTATCGGACAACCCTTTTGTATGATCGTATACCTTAAATACTTTACCATCAAATTTGCTCACTCCCCCCCATGTTGATGTAATCCACAAATTGCCCTTTTGATCTTCCTCAATATCAGTAATAATTTGTCCTGCGAGGCCGTTTTCAGTCTCGTAGGATGTGAATTCTTTTCCATCAAACTTACATAGTCCTCCACCTGAGGTTCCTGCCCAAATATATCCTCTAGAATCTTGAAAAATACAATTGACCTCACTTTGCGAGAGTCCATCCTCGAGCGAATAAGACTTAAAATTGAATTGCTGTGCATTTGCATTGCTCAGACAAAAAAATAGCATCAACAAGGGGAAACAAAGCTGTTGATATAATTGATTGCGGGAATACATTGTTTGACTATGAAATGTTACTGATTGTTTTCAGTTCTTTTCACTACCATATAGTAGTCGTTGTCGAGCGGCAAATAGCCGTATTCATAACAAAAGTTATATGTATTTCCTGTTTTGGTGTGATAGACATGAGTAAAGTAATTAAAGTTGAAACCTTTTTCCTTCATTTTTCTTCCGGTTGCTTTGGCTTTGCCATCGGGATTATCGGCCAACTCTTCCATAATTCTTCGATTCTTTCTAAGGATATTGTTGATGTTGCGCATGATAGCATTGTTGTCGCTATTTGCTTTATTATTGAAGTTATTGCGACACTGGTCATTGCAAAACTTTTTGTCGGCCCTGCCAACAAGTTTTTCTCCGCAATCAGCACATAAACGATCCATGCTTAAATCAATTATCAATTTAACATCAATTCACAATTATAAGCATAAATGCGTGAATATTAATAGAAGTTAGGCAATAATTATGTTTTTGAAGCAGCAGGGTTGAAAAAATACTATATTTGCACTCCAATTTTTTTTAGCAGATAAAATGAACATTACGAAAGAAAAAATCAGTGATTTAAACTCCATTGTAAAAGTTAAGCTAAGCCCTGAAGATTATCAGCAACTTGTTGACTCGAAATTGAAAGATATTCAGCGTAAAGCCAGTATGCCGGGATTCAGACCCGGAAAAGTGCCTGTTGGTATGGTAAAGAAGATGTACGGAAAAACTGTGCTTGCCGATGAAATCAATAAGGTACTTAACAAATCATTGACAGAATATATTTCGTCAAACAGTATAGATATATTAGGGCAACCGATACCAACAGAAGAACCTCAAGATCATATTGACTGGGATAATCAAAAGGAATTTGAATTCACTTTTGAATTAGGCCATGCCCCCGAGTTTGTCATTGATTTAAACAATGAATCATTTGAGTATAAAATGATTAAGGTTGAAGATGATTTAATCAATAAGGAAATTGCCGATATGCAACGCAGGTATGGTAAGATTAGCAGTCCTGAAAAAGTAGAGAAAAATGATTTGGTATTTGGTGTTTTCCAAGAACTTGACAGCGAAGGCAACGAGCTTGAAAATGGCATCAACAAGTCGGCAAGTGTTGCCACAGAAAAGATAAAGGATGAAAAAACCTTGAATGCTCTATTGGGGCAAGGAAAGGATTTTCAATTGACAGTAGATCCTCACTTACTTAGCGACAATAAAACAGATGTGGCTGCCATGTTGGGAATTCCTGCTGCTCAAGCAGAATCTTTGAGCAGTAACTTTAAATTTACTATCAGCAACATCAGTCGCGTTGAGCCCGCAGAGTTAAATGAAGAATTATTCAAAAAGATTTACGGGGAAAGTATTAAAACCGAGGAAGAATTTAGAGATAAAATCAAGTCAGAACTATCGAGCATGTTTAATTCAGATAGTGATAAATTTTTCTTGAACAAAGTAGTTGCCGGTTTGGTAAATAAATGCGATTTACAATTACCTGAGAACTTTCTCAAAAGGTGGTTGTTATTAACAAACGACACGCAATTAACAGCGGAACAGATTGAAAGAGAATTCCCTGTTTATGCGGAACGTTTGAAAACACAAATTGTAATCAATAAGATTTTGAAAGATAATCAAATCAATGTTGGCCAGCAGGAAGTAAGAGATTATGTAAAAGACCTAATTGCCAAGCAATTTGCATCATACAACATGACAAGTATGGAAGAAAAAGATTTGGAAGATACTGTATCTCGCGTATTGAAAAATGAAAAAGAGTATAATAGAATTGTTGAGAAAATGTATGACGACCGCATACTTGCTTTTTTAAAATCGAAGTTAAAACTTAATTTCAATGAAGTTTCTTTCGAAGATTTTTATCATCAACATTAATTATTACTTTAGTATAAATTTTAAACCTTACACCCATGTTTTCATCAGATGAATTTAAAAAGTTTGCTATCAAAGAGCGTGGCATAAGCAGCGCTTCTCTTCACAGCTACACCTCTATTTACAATGATTATATTTCTCCTACCATTATTGAGGAGCGTCAGATGAACGTTGCTTCTATGGACGTTTTTTCTCGTTTGATGATGGATAGAATTATTTTCTTGGGTGTAGGTATCAACGATTATGTTGCTAACATCATTCAAGCGCAATTGCTCTTCTTAGAGTCGGTAGATTCCAAGAAAGATATTCAAATTTATTTAAATTCTCCAGGAGGTTCTGTTTATGCAGGTTTAGGTATTTATGACACCATGCAGTACATCAATTGCGATGTAGCTACGATATGTACGGGTATGGCAGCCTCTATGGGAGCTGTGTTATTATGTGCGGGTGCTGCAGGTAAACGCACCGCCCTAAAGCATGCACGTGTAATGATTCACCAACCTATGGGTGGTGCGCAAGGTCAAGCATCTGATATTGAAATTACAGCACGTGAAATTCAAAAATTAAAAAAAGAGTTATACGACATCATTGCACACCATAGTGGTAAGCCATACGAAACGGTATGGAAAGACAGTGACAGAGATTATTGGATGACCTCAGAGGAAGCCAAAGAATATGGTATGATTGATGAAGTGTTGGTAAGAAACACTACAAAATAAATAAAGCGAGAGGTATGAAATTCATACCTCTCTTTTTTAATACTAGTGCCTTTTAACGATAATGAAGCGCACGATAATAAATCCCGATAAATTACACTAGCAAATCATGGATAAAACCCCAATAAAATGTTCCTTTTGCGGAAGAGATAAAAAGGAAGTGTCAATTCTAATTGCAGGAATCAATGGACACATTTGTAATTTTTGCATTCAGCAGGCGCATGGTATTATCACAGAAGAGTCGACAGAAAAATCGGCTAAAGAGTCAAAGAAACTTAATTTGCTGAAACCGGCAGAAATAAAGGCACATTTAGATACGCACGTGATTGGTCAGGATGCTGCAAAAAAAATACTTAGTGTTGCCGTGTACAATCATTTTAAACGTATCTCGCAAAATCAGATTAACGCAGCCGATGAAGTTGAGATTGAAAAATCTAATATTGTAATGGTAGGTGAAACAGGCACCGGAAAAACCCTTTTAGCACGGACTATTGCTAAGATTTTAAATGTACCATTTTGTATTGCCGATGCTACAGTGCTTACCGAAGCAGGTTATGTGGGCGAGGACGTTGAAAGTATTTTAACACGATTGTTGCAGAGTGCCGATTATGATGTAGCGGCAGCAGAGCGTGGAATTGTTTTTATAGATGAAGTGGATAAAATTGCACGAAAAAGTGATAACCCTTCCATTACACGTGATGTGAGCGGAGAAGGTGTTCAGCAGGCATTACTCAAGTTGCTTGAGGGGTCGCAAGTAAATGTTCCACCACAAGGCGGAAGAAAGCACCCGGAGCAAAAAATGATTTCGGTAAACACAAAAAATATTCTATTCATCTGCGGAGGTGCTTTTGACGGGATCGACAAAAAGATTGCAAGACGCTTACAGACTCAAGTTATTGGATACAACATTTCAAATGAGAAGCAGGAAATTGATAAAAATAATTACTTGCAGTATGTATCGCCACAGGATTTGCGCTCATTTGGATTGATTCCAGAATTGATTGGCCGTTTGCCTGTACTTGCCTTTCTTGAGCCATTAGACCGGAATGCTTTGCGCAGAATTTTAACTGAGCCCAAAAATGCCATCATTAAACAGTACATTAAATTGTTTGAGTTAGACGGTATCAAACTTAATTTTGATAAAGCGGCCTTAGAAATGATTACCGATAAAGCTATTGAATTCAAACTTGGTGCACGCGGCTTACGCTCAATTTGCGAAACGATAATGACCGATGCTATGTTTGATGCTCCTACCTCTAATGAAAAAGAATTAAAGATTACTTCTCGCTACGTGCTTGACAAGCTTAAAAAAAGTAATTTTAATAAGTTGAAGGTGGCCTAATTAAACCCGAATTAATCAGTAGAAGTTACGCATGTAACGTACAAGTGATTTTTTGAGGGGAATCCCGCTTAGCAGCTGTAATTCGAAACATTTACTTTCTCCAATTTTATCAAACCTTTATGATACCAATTACACAATCAATATAGTCCAATTGTGTCATTAACCATTGCCTATTTATTGATGAGTTAGACTAAAAAATAAATGCCATTGGTGTTACAAACTAAGGACAAATAAAATTGTGGAGTTTTGTAAAAATGGGATTGATTGTTTGAATTTGCCCAGTAGAATAATGATTTTGCTTTAGGCCATCATCTCTGAATCACAAAACTTCCTACTTCGGCATTGCCAACTGCAGGTTGAAGCTTCACAAAATATTTTCCCGGAGCAGCATTTAGATGTACCTGTGTTTGTATACCTGTAGATTGTAATTGCGAATTGACTCTACCTGTAATATCAAAAATTTGAATATCACAGATGGCATCTGCCATTTTGTTTGAAATGATAAAATTACCATCGTTCAGATTGGGTAAAATACTAAAATTATTTGCGGTAGTTAATGCTCTGGTCATTCCTGAAACGACTGATAAATCTGCCTGCCAAATGCCTCTTCCAAAGGTTGATAAATATATTTTGTTAGCTGCCTCATTGATTTCGATATCTGATACAATCACATTGGGAATATCAACGCTAATATTGATCCAAGTATTTTGTGTTTCATCTAATTGGTATACGCCCACATCACAAGCTGCAATCAAACTGTTGCCGTTGGGAAGACTTTTGATGCAATTTACCGGAAGGTTAGGTAAATTATAGGAAATATTTTGCCAACTAGCGCCCCCATTAATTGTTTTAAACACCTTATTTCCTGCGCTGAATCCTGCTACCGTAACATAGGCAATATTGGCATTTACCGCATTAATTTCTACCGAAGTAAAGTACAATGAATCGGGTAGGCCGGCCGTTACATCAGTCCAAGTATTACCTGCATCGGCTGTTTTAAATACAGAGCCATTGATATTGTATTCATACCTCACACGCTTTGTAGCATAAATTACATTACTATTTGTAGGAGCCACAGCCAATGCAGAAATTTCGTTGTAGGCAATGCCATTGAAAGGAAAGTTTGAAATGGCAGCCCAAGTATCGCCATAATCAGTACTTTTCATCACGTTGGCATAGCCAACATACATGGTTCCAGCTTGGTTATAATCATTGATAATAGGAGTAGTCCATTCTGCCACTTCATTGTTGACATTGCAAGTTACACCAACATAAGAAAAGCCATTGTCGTATGATTTTCCAAAGTTACCATACTGGCTTGATGCAAAATGTATATTGTCATCTTGCGCATCAAAAATATTATCCATGCCATCGCCACCAAAGGTGGTACTCCAATTACTTCCGTCATAAAAAAAAGTAGCATTGTCTTGCGCTCCTGCAAGCAATTTATTTGCACTGTTTTTACTTGAAGATATTCTGTAAAAGGATGTTACTTGCATCCCATCATTAAGCCCCGTCCATAAGGTTGGCCAAGGAATTCCACCGTTGGCATCGTTCCACGATTGCGTGGCAAGAGCTTGCGTGCGGTAAAGTCCTCCATCACTACAAACAAATACATTGCCTGTTATTGGCTGAAATTCGATGAAGTGAATATCGCAATGTAACGTTGGACCATAACTCAATGTCCAGTGACTGGCAGGATTAAAGGTTTGACCTCCATCGAATGACCCCCAAACATTGATTCCACCTGTGTATATCTTATTTGCATCATTGGGATCAACAGCAAGCGCCAAATCATAAGTTCCCTGTCCACCCGAATCAAATCCATCATCATAACCTAAAATGTTTAAATCAGGCGGAAAAAATTGCCAAGTATTACCCGCATTTAAAGATTTGTATAAGCCATAATATCCCGAAGAAGTGTTTACAGCAATTGCATATAGCGTATTTGGATTGGAGGGAGCTACTTTAATTTTAATTCTTTGTACATCTCCAGTGGAAGGAATTCCTGTATTAAGCATAGTCCAAGTAACACCAAAATCAGTAGATTTATAAATAGCGGCATTGCCTGTATTAGCGCTTGCTACCCATCCCGATGCCGCGTAAAGCACATTGGGGTTTGAAGGATCTTGGGTTAAATCCCAAAATAATGAGTCGAGTGTTTTGGTCCATGTGGCACCTGCATCATTACTGGTATACATCCCGCTAGTACCACAAGCAACAAGTTTATTGCTGTTGTTTTGATTCACAATTGTTTTTCTAATCAGCGAGGCATCACCATCGGTTAATTGAAATGAGAGTGATGTTGGCGCCCAGGTTTGTCCGCCATCAGTGGTTTTATATAAGCCAAGTCCGTAATGTGTGTTTCTTTTTCTACCGCTTAATAATAAACTGATCCCAATATATTCAAAATCACAAACCGAAATATACATCACGTTGGCATTATTCGGGTCTATAGCAATATCACTGATCCGTGTGATGGGTAAATCATCTGTTAAAGGCGTCCAATTCAATCCATTGTTGGTAGTTTTCCATAACCCGCCCTGAGCCACTCCAATAAAGTATGTAGAAGGAGAGTTTGGATGGAATGCAATACAATTTATGCGACCTATTCCATTTGGCATGTAGCCGGTTAAATTATTGGGTATAACGTTTGGACCTGCAGGCAACCAAGTTAAATTTCTATCCGCATTACTTGCTTTCATCACTTCTTTTTCTGATGCTAATCTGCTCACCTCATTTATCAACACCTCGGGACTCACAGGATTTCCTTCACCATTGGTATGCATTTGAGTTTCCATTTCCCATCGTTTAAAATGCTTCCAACCTTTTTCTTGAGAAATGTTTCTGGAGTTTTTCCAATCATTGAATTGCAACTGCATTTCTTTGAAAGTAAGCGCCCTGTTGGGTTGCGGACTTAAAAAGTCTTGTGCAAATAAAAACTTGTTTAAAGTTAACAATGAAATTACTAGTATGAATTTGATACCTTTCATGGTGATTGCTTATGGTGATTTTCAGAACTTTTAATTGGTGGCTAAGTTAAACATTAATGATGAAAGATAAATACCAATAGATGTGATATTTGTTGTTAAAACACAACGTGTTACCTAATTATTTTGTATTTTTGCTATATGAAGCAATTTAGTATTATACTTCTAACCACATTTTACTTTATATGCGCCACAGGGTTGTTTGTGCATGCGCATTTTTGCGGTGGTGAGTTGTCTTCTATCACTTACTCAGCATTAAGCGATCATCATGATTGCGGCTGCGGTGATGAGGGGCCCGATGAAGATTGTTGTAAAGATGTTATGCATTTTTACAAGGTTGGCTCTCATCAAACCCAACAAGTCAATGCATCGGGACAGATTATAATGCCATACGTACACTTGCTAGTTAATTCAGCACTCACTATACTTTTTGGCACTTCTGACTTAACCTTAATTCACGGCAGTAAAGCACACAGCCCTCCACCTTTTTTGTTTTTCAAAACAGACAAATTTATTGTTCATCGTGTTTTCAGAATTTGAATACGGAGTAGTTTTTAGCAATCAACTTCTCTTTATTTATTAATCTGCCGAATAAATACTTCGGCACAATTTGAACAACAATGAAAAAATCAATCATCTTATTTCAATTCCTATTTTTAGGATTATTTATTCAAAGCATTGCAGGCGGAGATCAAACAGAAACATTTAAAGTTTGGGGCAACTGTGGCATGTGTAAAAAAACCATCGAAAAATCTTTGCGTATTGAAGGCGTAAAAAAAGCTTCATGGGATGTTAAAAGCAAACAACTTTCTGTAAGCTTTAATCCAAAGAAAACAGACCTTAAAAAGATACAGCAAGCTATTTGCGGTGCCGGTTACGACAATGATGGCTGTAAAGGAAATGATGAAGCATACAACAAGCTTCATTCATGCTGTAAATACGAAAGAAAGTAAGGTATTTATGAAATGACGTGCACTACAGTATATCACTGTAGGCACGCTCGTTTTATGCACTTCATAACTCCTATGAAAAAAATATTTTTTATACTGCTCATAAGCAGTCAAACAGTATTGGCTCAATTTGTAGATGCCAATTTAAAAGCAAGCGGACTCACTTGTTCGATGTGCAATTTAGCTACCCAAAGGCAATTACAACAGCTTACCTTTATTGATAGCATTGTGCCTGATTTAGATTTAAATTTATTTCACATTTACTTTAATCAGCAACAAGAAGTGGACATTGATTTAATTAAAAAAAGTGTTGAGGATGCGGGCTTTTCGGTAGCAGAATTACTTGTTAGTTATAAAAAAAATGAGACATTCATTTACAACAACCCACTACTTTATATTGGCAAATCAGTGTATGTTGTGAAGGGATTTGACCCTCAAAAAGACAAACAAGTTTTCAAAATTATAGATGAAGGATTTGTAACCGCTAAGGAAAACAAGAAATTCATCAAAGTAAGAAAAGAGATGCTATTGCCCGACAATATCAACAGCAACAATTTACCAATTAACTCAAAAATTTATCATGTACTTACACAATAAACTTTTACTTGTTTGTGCATGCCTATTTTGGGCGTGTCCTACGCACGCACAGGAGCTTTTCATCATTTCGGAACCAGCCAGTAATTTGCCCGCCAAAGCCATCTCCATGAGGCTTACCAATAAATTTATGCAGGGTAAAAGACATGATGTAAACGGAGGCGGGGATAGTGTTTGGATGCATCGTATAGTGCCTGAGTTGGCCTTTGGTGTAAGTAAAAACGTGAATGTAAGAATAAGTGGTTTTTTGGCAAATTATTATCAACCTAAAATCCAACTTGAAGGGTTTAATGTATATGTGAAATATCGTTTTTTATCTCGAGACGACATACATCAACATTTTAGAATGGCCGCTTTTTCGCGCGTATCAGTAATTAATCATCAAATACACTTTAGGGAAATTAATTTAGAAGGTGATAACTCGGGTATCAATAACGGAATTGTAGCTACTCAATTGCTACACAAATTGGCCCTATCTGCCACCTTTGGACATGTTTACACGATGAACAACATCAATGACACACGCCCCGAATTTGTTGCTGCACACTCACTCAATTATCTTTTTTCTGCCGGTTATTTATTGCTTCCGTTCAAGTATAAAAATTACAATCAAACTAACGTGAATATTTATGTTGAATTTCACGGCAGAAAGGGACTTTCTGAATTTGAATCAAACATTTATGATATTTTTCCTGCGGTACAGTTTATCTTAAAAAGCTATATGCGTATTGATATGGGATATCGTTATCAAATAAAGAGCAATGCTGCCCGAAACGCCTATTCCGGTTACTTGTTACGTTTTGAATACAATATGTTTTAGTACCATTACTCATGTCACAGGTATTTATTTGAAATATCTTGGATACTTGCTTGGCAGGATTTTTAATTACCATTTCTAACAAGGTGGTCAAAAGTTAAGATTACATTTCTTTCAGTATCTTTTATTACTTTAGCATTCAAATCCTTTAACGATGAACTTTAAAAGACTAACCTTATTTGTATTGCTGTCTCATTGCATGAGTCTAACCTTCTCTCAAAGCTTTTCTTACAAGCCCAATCAAAACGACCCTAACTTACCACAATGGGTTAAAATGATGTATGCCCCAAACCCAAATGTGTTAGCTGTTGATAGCGCTTACAGAGCCAACAACAAACCCGAAGAAGAAGGTGAAGAGAGTAATATTTATGTAGGCATTTACAAAAGATGGCGCAACTCGGTAAAATATTTTATTGATGACAATGGCTTTGTGAAAATGCCAAACACACAGGAATTAAGAGCAATTGAAGCACAGAGAAATAATCAAGGAAATCGCTCAGGTAATTGGACATTTGCCGGACCTGAACTGCACCTGCAAGCTAAATACAACGCCAACGACACCAATGTAGCGCGCTCATGGCATGCCAATGTTTACTGTATAGATCAGTCATTAAGCAATCCGCAAGTATTGTTTTGCGGAGGCGAATCGGGTGGTATTTATAAAAGTATCAACAAAGGTTTGCAATGGACTTATGTAAGCAGTGCTTATCTTTTTAGATCGGTAAGAAGTATTCAAATACATCCTACCAACCCGGATATTGTAATTGCTGGTACCGCCAACGATTTATATAAAACAACTGATGGCGGTGTTACTTGGAATGTAATTGGACAAGCATCTTTTCAAGCACTCAATATTGAAACACATCAAATTGCATTTCATCCCACACAACCCGATATTATTTTTGCGGCCACCAGTGAAGGTCTCTTTAAAACCATTGATGGTGGTAATAATTGGACCGAAGTACTCACCGATGAATGTTTAAGTGTGGTGCTCAAGGTAAATGACCCAACAATTGTATTTGCCTCTCAGCATGTCAATTCAACCGGTATTGCTAACTTCTTTAAATCAACCGATGGAGGAGATACATTTACCATTAAACCTAACGGATGGTTTACTGTGCCTGCTGCCGATGCAGGACTCATCAACAGCAGAGGAGCCAAAATTGCTGTTACAGCAAGTAATCCCAATAGAGTATATGCCTTACTTGTAGGCGAAAGTCAAAGCACAGCTCAACTGCAAACGCATGGATTTATAGGTATCTACGTAAGTAATGATGCAGGTGAAACATGGTCTAACCCTCATGGAACAATTGGTGCCCCGTATGATTTTAATACGCACCCCAATCCAATGACCTTTGGCGGAGACAATAATACTTACAATCAAATTTATTACAACACCACCATCATTGCCTCTCACCTCAACCAAAATAAAATATTATTTGGAGGATTGAGTATGTGGGAAAGCAATGATGGCGCTCAAAGTATATCTCCTGTTGGCGGATATGTTGGGAATATTCCACAAATACATCCTGATATGCAAACGCTCATCAATAGAATAACTCCGAGTAATAACGAAGAGGTGTGGCTGAGCTGTGATGGAGGTATTAATTATTCAACTTCTTGGTTTACCGCACACGATAGCAGAACTAAAGGAATTTGGGGCAGCGACTATTGGGGTTATGATCAAGGTTGGAACGAAGACATTATGGTTGGCGGTCGCTACCACAATGGCAATGCTGCCTATCATGAAGGTTATCCACAAGGAACATTTATTCAATTGGGAGGAGGTGAAGCACCAACAGGATATGTGAATTACAGCAATGAAAGAAAAACTTACTTCAGCGATATTGGTGGTGTTATTATTCCTACTGCCACCAACGGCATTGCAAGTGGCTTTGCCACCACAACTTATCCAAATGAAAGTTATTGGTTTAATGAAAGTTCAAGAATGATTTTTGATCACCGTTACTGGAACATTGCCTACATGGGCAAAGAAAATAAATTTTATAAAAGTACTGACGGAGGAGCGAGCTTTTCACCCATAGCCAATGTTGGGTCAGGTGCTGCCAATTTGGTTTTATGGATTGAGCAAAGTAGGGTTAATCCCAATATTTTTTATGCACAGCTTGTGGTAGGAAATGTATCTCAATTAAGAAGATCAACAGATAATGGCCTCACATGGACCACCGTAGTTATTCCTCAAACAAACAAAAGAAATCTCTTCTTTTGTTTAAGCAGTAGCAACGAAAATGAATTATGGTTGGGTTACACTAGCGGCAGCAACGGCAATAAAGTGTATAAAACAACCGATGGCGGACAAAACTGGACCAACATTACCGATGCCGGTTTGAATGGGAAAGAAATTTATGGTATGTGCCATCAAGCAGGTACAAACGGAGGGGTGTATTTGGCTATGAGAAATGGAAGTGTATTTTATAAGAACAATAGCATGAGCAATTGGGACGATTTTAGCAACGGACTTCCAATGATTACGCATCCCATTAACATACTCCCATTTTATAAAGGTCAGAAAGTGCGATTGGCCAATGCCGGCATAGGTATTTGGGAGAGCGATTTTTATGAAACTTCTAATGTGGTTGCTGATTTTAGTGCTGATTACGCTACTTTTTATTGCCCTGGTGATAGCATTCATTTTGTAGATCACAGTGTGGTACCCGCAGGGGCAAGTTACCAATGGACATTCCCCGGTGGAAGCCCATCAAGCTCAACATTAAAATACCCTGTAGTGCAGTACAACAGCGCAGGCACCTTTGATGTTACGCTTATCATCACTTATAATGGACAGAGCTATACTGTTACAAAAACCGGTGTTATTAGCACGCAAGGTCAAGATCCACTGCCCGTTTCTGAAAACTTTGAAAACAATGCACTTCCTCAAACATGGAAATATTATGATGATGCCATGAATTTTGTAAATTGGTCGTATTGCACCTTCAGTAGTGGTTTTGGCAACGGCAGTAAATGCATGTTTTTTGATAATTACTACATTGATGTGCAAGGAAAAAAAGATGCCATGTGGACAGCTAAATACGATCTCAGCAATGTGGCATTTCCTGTGTTGAGTTTTGATGTTGCCTATGCGCAATACGATAATAACTATTCCGATACACTCGAGATTGCCTACAGTACCGATTGCGGTGCTACCTTCACACAGTTATTTTTAAAAGGTGGCGATATTTTGTCTACAGCACCTGCCATCACTTCGGGCCGATTTGAGCCAACTGCCTCGCAATGGAGAACCGAAGTAATCAGTTTAGCACCCGTAGATCCCTTGATAGATGTCATCATATCATTCATTAACCGTGGACATTATGGACAAGGACTTTATATAGACAATATCAACATACAATCGACCACAGCAGTAGCGCACACACAAATGTTTAATACCCCTTCGTTGCAAATATCGCCCAATCCCGCAAGTATGCAGTTTAATGTAGGCATCAATGGTAGCAACAAAAACGATAGATGGACGATGCAGATTACTGATTATTTAGGAAAATCAATATTACAAAAAGAAATCAATGGAGGTGGAATACTTCAATCGATTGATATTTCTTCACTTGACGCAGGTGTTTACATTGTACAGGTAATGAATAACGGAACACTCCTCAACAAAAAGTTAGTGATAAAATAAACTCACTCACCATCCCATTTCAGTGGTTTGTGTGAGTGTTTAAAAAACAATTGAAATAAATATTATTGTTTGGGCGCACCTCTCCTGTCGGAGAGGCCAAGCCATTCGCTATATCTCCCAATGGCATTGGGAGGATGCCGCTGCTGTCTTTTGCGCATCACAATCTTCGCCATTGTTTGTGTCTGCTATCGTTTGTGTTCTCGCTTGCGTCCCGCGAGTGAGCTTACCATTTGTCCAAGGTTGGCGTCCGCGCCAACCTAAATACAGCTACCAAACCAGAAAAATAGTTCAATTGCTGCCAAAAGTATCGGCCGCGCCCCCGCTGCTTCCAGCGGCCTCACTGGTGGTTAAACAATTGATGTG
>JALRAS010000045.1 GCA_023262495.1 Bacteroidia bacterium
AGGTGTTTTCAATCCATTGCATCAATGAATTGAATTACAGTTGTTTTAGCGATTCCGCATTTTCTAATGCGGAATTTGGATTTAATGAGGTGTTTGGAATAAATCTTGTATTCATACTGCTTATGATATGGTAAATATAAATACTGATAAAGGATGCAAAAAAACACCATACCGAAACAAGATAATCGGAAAATAAAAGATGACTTACAAGATAAGAGATCACGATACCAATACCTAACATCTTCATTCCTTTGATGCTTGAAAAAAATGGAGGAAAAATGGTGGCAATAACATATAAACTGCCACCAAATTTACTGATACTCACAGGATAATTTTGAATGTAGGCAATATGATATCCTGTAATTGTGCCTTCAACATGAAAGGAAAAAAGGCAGTAGGCAAGATAACACGAAACGAGTGTTCCAATGATGGTAAATGTTTGTTGTAATTTAATGTATGACTTATCGCTCTCTAGTTTTAAAAAGGCATATGGAACCAATACAGGCCAAACAACCTGAGCGAAAAATATAAATATATGGGCGGGTGTCTGTTGCCATGTAACATCAATTTTATTGGTGAGTGTAAGCCATAATATCCCTTCAACAAATTGCTGCAATCCAAAAAAAAGTGGAATAGTAGCAAAAAACAAATCGGAGCGATGCGCCACTTTTTTTATTGATAATACGCCAATACTGCTGAGCACTGCACCTGATGCAAAACTGGCACTTGCCGAAAAACACATAGTAATGATAGATTAATTGATTGTTTAAACAATAAAAAAAGCCCGGCTATAACACCGGGCCTTTTCGGGCATCTAAGCTACTTTAATTTCCTTTGAAGGAAGAACTTTTGCTTCTTCTTTTTTAGGAATATGCAGCTTAAGAATTCCGTCAGTGTATTTTGCATCAATTTTATCGGCAATTACCGATTGAGGCAAAGTAAATGAACGACTGAATGAATTGTAAGAAAATTCCTTTCTGGTGAATTTTTCTTTTTCTTCACTCTTCTCTTCTTTTTTCTCAGCACTTATTGTCAATAAATTGCCTTCAACGTGCACCTTGAAATCGTTTTTGTTGAAGCCGGGTGCAGCGAATTCTATTTTGAATTCGTTGCCGTTTTCTTTGACATTTACTGCCGGTAACCATTGTTCAATATCTCTATCGAACCAACGATTATTAAAAAAGTTGTCGTTCTCAAAAAAATCTGAAAACACTGCCGGAATTACATTCCCATTTTTACTTGTTTTTACTAGTGACATGGCATTTAAATTTTATGGGTTAATATTTGAATTAATTTGCACTACAAAGGTGCATAGTGATCATTGTTATAAAAATGATTGAAATCAGTATTAGAAATGATTTTTATCATTCTTTTTTTGCATGGCATGATTATATAAATACGATGTTGTTTTTGTTACTATGCTGTAATTCGGGAGCTTCGCTGCCATAGCCAAATACAATGGCAAGATTAACATGATTTGTTTCTGGCATCCCCGGTTTCGAAAAATTGTTTGTAAAGTCAGTAATCTTTACTAATCCTACGGAACAGTTGTCGAAACCAAGTTGACGAGCAGTTGGCATCATCAATTGCGCACATATGCCTAAGTCGAGTTTCGCCAATTCATTAGTTTCATGACATGCCATAAGAATAATTAATGGCTCTTCAGGATGTCCGAAATCATTACCTTGAATAAGATGATCAGGAAAATTTTTGCTGCCGAAAAGGCTTGACAACATTTGCTGTTGTGTATCCCCATTTTTAATTGCTTTAAGTGTTGACATTTTTTCAAGTGTTAAAGTGATTATTACTGTAAAAATTGATGATTTTGGGGTGATTGTTGATGATTGATAATTCATGAATTGTAAGACCAACCGTGTATGAATGATTTTTTAATTCCATGATTAGTCAATATAAACCACATTGTTTTTAATACGCACATGAATTTCAGGAGTCTCATTACCATAGCCGAAAATCACAGCAAGATTGATTCGATGTGTTGCAGGCACATTTAATTTTGAATAGCTTTTGGCATGCGCTGCAAATTTTGCTAAGCCAACAGGACAACTGTCAATACCCATTGATTTAGCTGCCAACATCATATTTTGTGCACACATCCCAACATCAAGTTCTGCCCACTCATTTTGCTTCGATGAGCTGATAAAAATAACCAAAGGAGCACCATGAAAAACAACATCATCAACATGCAAGTGAAAGGATCTGTTTGAAAAATGCATTAAGTCTTTGGCCGTTTTAATTACATGCGCTACGCCCGACTTAATTGTGTCAATAAAGGCGGCTCTGAATATTTCTTTGGAGAAGGTACTAATAGTCTCTTTGTTGGATACTACATAGAACTTCCATGGCTGTTTGTTAATGGCAGACGGAGCCATTCTTCCGGCATCAATAATTTGTTCAATCAATGATGGCTCAACAAGTGTTGCTTTGTATTTTCGTACTGCCCTTCTTTGATAAATTGTTTTGATGGTTTCGTTGGATATTTGCTCCATATTGATGTTGCTTGTTGTTGATGTGAGGGCTTGCATATGATTTGGTTTTTTAAGTGAGGGGGAGGAGTATAGTAGTTTATTTTCAGTGCTTAATTTGTTTTTCCTGCCTGCTTGACTTGTCCCAGTGCTTTCAGTCTGCGTATATGTGAGGCAACTGCATGCATAAAAGTTGGCTTTATGTTGTAGTGATATCCAAATTCTTTTGCGGTTTTCTCAATAATTGGTGCTATTTTTCTGTAGTGAACGTGACTTATGTTGGGAAACAAATGATGTTCAATTTGAAAGTTTAATCCTCCTATATACCAATTTAGTAAATCATTGTCTCTGCCAAAGTCAGAGGTTGTCATTAATTGATGCACAGTCCAATCATGATGTATATAACCGGCTTCATCGGGCATAGGTTGCTCAGCACCTTCAACCAAATGAGCCATCTGAAAAATCAAAGTAAGTATACAACCTGCCACCCAATGCATCATTAAAAAACCAAGGAGAACTTGCCACCAAGTAAATGGGGTAATCAAAATAGGAAGTGCAATAACAATGAATAGATAAACTGCTTTAGTAATAAACATAGTTACATATTCGAAGTCATTATTTTCTTTGTGATATTTTATCAGCCCGGTTTGATGATATAATTTCAAAAAAGAAAAGTCCCTCACTATTTTTGAAATAGTCAAGAGGCCGTAAAATAAAAAGGCATATAGATGTTGATAGTAATGGAATCTTTTGATTGGCACTTGCTCAGATAAACGAAGTGGCCCACGCGACTCAATATCCTGATCATAGCCGTTAATATTGGTGTAGGTATGATGCAAAACATTATGTTGTATTTTCCAATTCACTAAACTGCTGCCAAGCAAATACATGGTAGAAGCAAACAATTTATTCACCCATTCTTTTTCCGAGAATGATTGGTGTGCACCATCATGCATGACACACATACCAATGCCAGCCATCCCAATTCCCATTACAACGCTCATTAAAAATGCAATGCCAATATTGGTAATCACTGTTAATACCAATAAAAAAGGAGCAATATACAGGGTGAGCATGGTAATAGTTTGTAAATACAAGGTGAGGTTACCTTTCATTGAAATACCATTTTCTGTAAAATAATTGTTTACATTTTTTCTAACGGCTGCTGCAAATGCTTGCTGCTGTTGGTCTTTAGCAATAAATTTGATGTGCTTCATCATGCCTGTTTTAAAGTAGTTGCACCACCATAAGTATTGTGGCTATGCCTTAACCGAAGTCTGCTTTTTTGGTTTTGCTTGCTTGTTTAGCTCCTCAAGTGTTAATCCACTTGCATCAGGTGTGTTAGTCCATTCCTTGCCCAATTTTCTGTAAACACGCACGCTTAAGCCGTAAACATCTGCAAAGCGCTCTTCAAGTTCCATTACTTTCATAGTGGGAGTAATAGTTATATCTCCTTTGTTATGAATAATTCTGCATGCCCCTAATGTTGCATTGTTTTCATTTGAAAACTCCTCAGCAGGCGCTCCATCTTTTTGATGGGGTTTTGAATAAAAAACTAGTTTTAAATTTCTGTATACCATGTTGAATTCTTCTTGAATAGCAAAAACTTTTCTGTGGTCGTTGATAGTAATTTTCATGATTTCTTATTTTTTAAGGGTTGACATAGTTTTAGTTTCTTGGTGTATTGTTTTTTTGATACCACGAAGGTAGAGCCCACTAAAAAATTATTAAATGATATAGATTGGATAAAAGGATGATTTTTATCATAAAAAAAATCAACGCAAATAGCTATCAATTGGGGCGGGTATAATGACTTCCATTGAACCAATGTATTGAATGATGATAGTTTCAGCGATGCCGTATTTTCAGTTGCGGAATAGGGTTTAATGCCTGTACTACTTGAAATTAATACAATGAGGCAGTCCCGAAATGGGACCATATTGAAACTGTAATCTGTATTACTGATATCATTTATAAATCGCATTGGTATTACTTATTCTTTGAAGTAGTTTATCTTTGTAAGATTAAACGCCATGCCCATGATTACGATTGATAATTACCTCGATTCTCATTTTATACACCGCAGCAATTGGCTACGTGCTGCCGTGCTTGGCGCCAATGATGGAATAATCTCTATTTCTAGTTTGGCTATTGGTGTGGCGGCAGCAAGTCAAAGCAGAGAACCGATTATGTTATCTACAGTTGCCGGTTTGGTGGCAGGTGCATTGTCAATGGCTGCCGGTGAGTATGTTTCTGTTAGTTCTCAAACCGATGTAGAACAAGCAGATATTGAAAGAGAAAAAAAAGAATTACAAGAAATGCCCGAAACAGAATTGCTTGTGCTTGCACAGATTTATGAGAGGCGAGGACTTACAAAAGAAACAGCCATGCAGGTAGCCAAAGAACTAACTGCAGCCGATGCCTTAAGTGCGCACATACGTGACGAATTGGGCATCAATGAAATCAGCCAGGCAAATCCACTACAGGCTGCTTTGGCATCAGGTATTTCATTTTGCATAGGCGGTGTGCTCCCATTGTTAGTGGTATTGTTTGCACCCATACAATCTATGGAAATATGGCTCTACGTTTTTACCTTACTTTTTTTAATGGCATTGGGTGCAATCTCTGCCAAGGCAGGCGGTGCTAATGTTTATAAAGCTATGATTAGAGTATCTGTTTGGGGTACAATTGCGATGGGACTTTCAGCATTAGCAGGGTACATTTTTGGTGTTAACATTTAATCTAACCTTTGGAAAAATATTATCTCTTTTTAGTGCTTGCTTTTATTTCGGAAGTATTGGGAACAATATCAGGTTTTGGTTCCTCTATTCTTTTTGTACCAATGGCTGCTTTGTTCTTCGATTTCAAAACAGTACTCGGCATTACTGCAGTATTTCATGTGTTCAGCAACTTGTCTAAAATTGTTCTGTTTCGTAAAGGTATCGATAAACAAATAGTTTTAAAACTTGGGTTGCCTGCGGTGATCGCAGTCATTGCAGGTGCTTATCTTACCACCTACTTACCTGTTGCTGCTATTGAGTTAAGTATGAATATCGTGCTTATTTTATTGGCGCTTTACCTCATGTTCAACTTCAACAAAACCATCAAGAAAACAGATGCTAATTTGTATCTCGGAGGAGCTGCATCGGGCTTCATTGCAGGTTTAGCCGGAACGGGAGGCGCAATCAGAGGGATCACTCTAGCGGCATTTCAATTGCCCAAAGATATTTTTATAGCTACCTCTGCTGTAATTGATTTAGGCGTAGATACAGGGCGTGCAGTAGTATACGTGAGCAATGGATATTTTAAAAAAGAGCATCTATTGCTTATTCCTTTTTTAATTGGCATTGGCATGCTAGGGAGCTACACAGGTAAACTTATTTTATTGAGGACCTCAGAGCTTATTTTTCGCTATTTGGTATTGGCTGTTATCATTATTACCTCATTGTTTCAATTATTTCAAATGTTTTAAATGCATGAATCGGTCAATGCACTTGATAAAAAACCCAAATGTTTGTTTAGGGGCAAATCCGCCAATTTATTACACTGCCTGTGATGCAATTGTTCTACTTTTTATTTTTAAATAAAGTTCATCAATTGCTTTTTTATTTTCTCTTAATTTAGTTCCAGATATCATTGCCTTTTTAGCATTCCATACCTTAGGGATTGTAAATTTGCCTTTTGAAAGGGAGTGCATCCATATTAAATCTATAAAGTTTACAAACAAATTTAACCTGTAAAATAATGATGGATTTGTAATCTTGAACCCCATTTTGGATAAGGTTCTATCGTTGAAAAAGTAAGATGTCCCAACTATACTTACTGTGTCTGGTGTGCTTTTATTCTCGATTAAATCGATGAGCGTCAGCAATCCCTCCAAGTGATACATTAACAGCCTATTTCTCATTTCAATTCCTGGCTTATATCTTCTCATTACAAATAAGTAGTCGAAGCTAGTGCCGCTGTGTAAATCTACTTCACGGTCGTTTGCCATATATCCAAGCAACATGGGTGAGTAATACTTGTATGCGCCTGTGAGTTTACAAAATGGGGTAAAGGCAAATTGGATAATCGGTAAATAGATAATTGATAGTAAATAAAATATCGGTTGAGAATTTCCCTTCTCAATAATTAAAAGTGTTGGTAAGAAACCTATTGATGCCAATAAAATGGCTTCAAACCATTGCAATATTTTTGGTTGTTTATAGAAGTCATTCATATAAGTATTGCTTTTTAGAACATCTAACAACAATCACGCAAGCTCTGTATTTTCACCAAATATCACAGCAGCCAATTTATTGTTATGTTTCTCCCAACTGTAATTGGTTTCTACAAAAGCTCTACCTCTTTCAGCCAATAATTTCCTGAATGTTTCATCAAGCATCAATTGAATGACCAACTCAGCAACGATTTGCTTATTTTCTCCAACCATAATTTCATATCCACTTTGAGCTCCAAGCGGGGCATTGGCCAATGGAGATGTAATACAAGGTAATTTCATGGCCATTGCTTCAAGCAATTTGTTTTGTAAGCCGGTGCCAATTTGCATAGGAGCAATAAAAATAATACTTCTGCCAAAACTCTTTCGGATATCGTCAACACGGCCGCTGATAATAATTTTATCATTTGCCAGGCTCAACAACTCACGAACGGGCGAGGTGCCCGAAATAAGCAAACGTGTCTGTGGCAATTGTTTCCAAACAAGAGGCATCACCTCTTTAATCAGGTACATAGCACAGTTGATATTGGGCGGATAACTCATATTGCCGGTAAACAATAATTCAAAATCTTTTTCCTGCGCTTGCTCTCTGAAATAATCGAGATCAACACCATTGGGTATAATCACAATTTTATGATTGTCTTCATGTAAAATATATTTTCTATCCTCAACAGAAATAATCACATGATGCTCAAAGTAATGAAAAGCCAAATGTTCGTATTGTCGCAGTCTTTCATACTCCATACGATAAATAGCTTTTTTAATAAATGAAGCACCTTGCATTCTTCGTTCCATACCTTTGGCAAAGGCATCTTGATAGTCAATTGTTTTTGGAACTTTACTGATATGCTTTACATATTCAGCAGTACGTATGAGTTGACAAAAAATGGCGTCAGGGTTTACTTGCTGATTGAATTCATCGAAACGCTTTTGTGCGCTACGATGATGAAAATAATACACCTGAAATGGTTTGTTGCCAAAGAAGCCCAAAAATAAATTACAAGCAATTTCAAATTTGCTAATGCTTGCAATACAAATATCCTTACAATATTGTTTTAATACCTTTTCGGCATCAGCATTTACAGGAGTATCGCTTGTTGCAAATAAGTATATTTCATGATGCTGAGATAAACTTTTAATTTGATTAAATGCGCGCAACTTATCCCCTTTATCGAGTGGGTAGGGCACTCTAGACAACACTACGAGTATTTTTTTTCTGCCGGTCAAATCAGTTGAGCGTATTGTGTTTTATGATTTACTTATGGCCATAAAAGTAGGATATGCTTTTACAAGCTGCAATTTTTTCATTATACCGATTGTAAAAAAGTTTGAATTGTTATTGCTTTTGATGCAATTCCAAAATGACTATCGATGAGTTTGCGGGCATTTTCACCTATGCCTTTCAAATTAATTTTACCATTCAAACAATCATCTATTTTTTGAACAAATGCTTCTGCTGTTTCTGCGATCAACAAATGTGTGCCATCAATAGCTTTAATACCCTCTGCTGCCTTTGAGGTGCAAATTACAACCTTGCCGCTTGCCATAGCTTCTATCATTTTAATCTTTAAACCACCGCCCGAAAATAAAGGAGCAACCATCATTGGAAAACCGAACATAAATTTGCCTGCGTCATCAACCTCACCCATATTAATAACATGCTGATGTACATCTTTTTTAAGTGATAAGGGCATTGCCTTGCCTGCTATATAAAACTTTACATCGCCATATTTTTTTGTTACTGCAGGCCATACTTTTTCTAAAAACCACTGCACCGCTTCCAAGTTGGGATGCCAATCCATAGCGCCAATAAAAAATAATGCTTGCGTTCGGTAGTCATCATTCACCGGGTATTGCCTAAGGTCAACAGTAAATGGGAAAGTCAATCTCTTTTTCTTTGGAAAGTGCAAAGAAAAAAATTGATGGTCTTTTTCGGTGATTGCTATTACGGCATCGCATAAAGCAATCATTTGCATTTCTTCTTTTTGTAATCGTCTACTTTGAATGTTTAGGTAATATTTTTTTAATGCCTGATTTGTTTGTTTAGCAATGGTATCCCAAATCATATATTCAACATTATGCGCTCTGTAAATAATTTTTGCCTTTGAGTGTGTCCTAATGGTATTGATATATCCACAGGTATACAAGCTATCGAGCAACACCATGTCCGGTTGAAATGTGTTTAACAACTCAATGACCTTGTCGGTAAATGCTTTGCATTCAAACCTCACAAGATGATATGAACGCTTGCTGAAAAGCAAGTTGGTGATAGCTTTTTTAGCAGTGATACGCGTGTCAATTGCAATACTTTCAGGATTAAATTTTAATTTAAAATCTTCGCTGTAGGCATTGTTCATTAAAGGATGCTTGTGTGTATCCATCGCAAGCATTTTTACATCAGCACCTATTAGATGAAGTGTTTCTGCCATATTCAACATAGCCATGCAGCCACCATCTTTTGGAGGAGAGGGCACCTTACTGCATATCTGTAGTACCTTCATTTGACTTTTTGTTGAACAGTTTTTTCACTGGTGATAGGTAGGCATCCAAATCAAACAAGGCAGAATCGCGCGTTGCCTTATAGGTTAAAAATATACCTATTGGTAGCAATACCATAGTGGCCATCCAAGCTCCCTGCCATGCCTCCCATACGCCTTCCTTGGCCGATTTTTCACCGGTAATGCTCAACACATGAAATACAAGAAAGAAACAAACTGAAACCACTGCAGGCATGCCTATACCTCCTTTGCGAATGATAGCTCCTAATGGTGCTCCAATAAAAAACAACACCAAACAAGCAAAGGAAAGAGTGAATTTCTTATGCCACTCTATCTTGTACCTGTTGATGGTTTCGGCCGAATTTTGTTCAGACATGTTATTGATGTTGATGTAGCTTTGATTAGTCCTTGCCAAATTAAGTGCGTTTTCATAAATGCGTTTTTGCTCTTCGGGGCTATACACTTCTAACCAATTTTTTTTGTTGAGCATTGCTTGTACCAATGAGTCGGGGCGCTCTAGTGTTGCGGCTGAATCAGAAAACAAATTAAAATTTTTAGAAACCTGCGTAATGATGCCAATTTTCCTTGTGGCATTTTCAACGATTATCGTATCAACCTCTCTGCTAAGCTGAGCAATATTCATCATTTGATAATTATCTTTGAACAACGACTCATCTGTGCGTATCATTTTAAAATCTCGCATATCCATTACAATCGTTTCTTCTTTGAAAGATGTGCGCGTCAGAGGTTTAAATCCTTTGTTTTGCTGAGATACAACTTCCTCATAACTGCTACCGTCTTTGAGTGTAATCAATAAAAAATTTTCATCGGCACTCATACGCATCCTACCTTCACGGGCAATTACCACCTTATTATTTCCCTGTCTCTGTGTATGATCGTAAATTAAAATATTATACAATATATTTTTAGAAGCATCTTTCTTCGCCACCTTGATGGTGAAATCTTGAATACCGCTGTAAAACACACCTTCCTTAATATCTAATGATGGCTTTTGATGGGTAATGTCATACAACAAGGTCCCCATCTTTAAATTGGCTACAGGCAATACAAAGTTCGAAAATAAAAATGCACCAACCGACATTACCATTGTTGTAATTACAAGCGGTTTCATCACCCGTTGCAGCGACATGCCTGATGATTTTAAGGCAGTGAGTTCATAGCTTTCTGCTAAATTCCCAAAGGTCATGATAGAGGCCAGCAAAATAGCCAAGGGCAATGCCATAGGAACTAATGTTACCGCAACATAAAACATCAATTCTAAAATCAAAAACCACTCTAGTCCTTTGCCTACAAAATCATCTATGTATTTCCATACAAATTGCATCAGCAAAATGAACATCACTACTGCAAAGGTCATTACAAATGGCCACAGATAAGAACGGAGTATGAGTTTGGTAATTTTTTTCAAATAGCTATTCTTTAAACCCAATTGATTCCTTTCTTGAGCATGCTTAGTGTAAGCGCTTCATTACTGCCTGCCTGTGGTTGATGATTATAGGCCCACTCGGCCCTTGGTGGTAAACTCATCAGAATAGATTCTGTTCTTCCATTGGTTTCTAACCCAAACTTGGTGCCCTTGTCGTAAACCAAATTAAACTCGGCATAGCGCCCCCTTCTTATATATTGCCATTGTTTGTGTATGGGTTCGTAAGGTTCTGAGGCATGCTTTTTCATCAGCGAAACATACAGCGGTGCAAAGGTACTACCTACAGTTTTTACAAATTCAAAAAGCTGCTCCTTATCTCCACTCAGGTGATCAAAAAATATACCGCCTACACCTCTTGTTTCATTACGATGAGAAATGAAAAAGTAATCATCTGCCCATCTTTTAAATTGATTGTAGTAATCTTGATGGTGCAAATCACAGGCATCCTTTAACGTTTGATGAAAAAACTTAGCATCTTCTTCATTAACATAGTGAGGGGTTAGGTCAATTCCACCACCAAACCAAAAAACATTTTCTCCGGCTTCAAAATAACGCACATTCATGTGAATGATTGGAATCATAGGACTTTCTGGATGTAAAACAATTGAAACACCCGTGGCGTAAAAACTAGAGCCCGCTAAGGTAGAATCGTTTCGAATTAAAAATTCAGGGGTATCGCCATAAACGGCAGAATAATTTACACCACCCTTTTCAATGATATTACCGTTTGATATTACAGCACTTTTTCCTCCACCTCCTTCAGCTCTCTGCCACTCATCATAAATAAACTTTCCCTTACCGTCTCCTTCCTCTAATTGCCTAATTATGTCTGCCTGTAGGTGCTGAAACCAAGTTGATATTTTTTCCTTATCGGACATCTTTTGTAAATAGGTTATTGTTTTTTTAATTCGTAGTCCTCATACTTCAACAGATAAATACTGTTGTTTTCAAAACCACTGTCATCTCCTGTTTTTCTGAAACTAAAGTGAGTACTCAAACCTGTTTTATGATTGCTTTCTAGTTTATTGATAATTCCTTGACCATATTTTGCGATCAAAGGAATAAAATACATCGCTGCATCATAACCTGAGAAAGCATATTTACCGGGTTCGGTATGAAATCGCTCCCTGTATGCTTTGATAAATTTATTTGTCAATGTATCATGGTAATTGATGCAGCTACCAGCAGGTATTTGCAGCTGTAATTTTTGAATGGTGTTAATGTCTAAATTTTCGTAATTGATCCACGACTCCATCCCTACCACCATTATCTTATAGTCTTTTTCATGAAGTTCTCTTAGCTTATTGAACAAATCAGTTACAAATGCCTGATCGCTGCTCGCTACAATAACTACATTGGTTTTTGAAAATGAAAGCGCATTGGTAAATCCTTTCAAACCGGCCGTTTTATAAACTAATTCTTTAATGGAGTCACTGTTACTTCTGAATGTTTTTTTAATTAAATCTACAATTTGTAACTCCTTATTAAGTGCGTTATGTACCAATATAAAATTGACATTTTTATGCTTGGACATTAACTGCATGCTCATATTTTCGATACCGGTAGGTAGCGAGGGACTCAATTTAATCACATGCTCATTACCCAATAAAACTTTATTAGGTGAAGAGAAAGGGAGCACCAGTAATGCATCCGTTTTTTTTACTGCATTGGCTGCTGCTGATGCCGCATGACTGTGAAAAGGTCCTAACCACAATTCGGCAGGAAGAAATTTTTTATTGGCGAAAAAACTTAACGAGGCAGCTGAGTCGGCAGGGGTGTCGTAAACATTGATCGCCACACCTGTTCCATTGCTGATGATTGAATCGCAGGCCAGTTGAAAACCCGATAAAAATTCTACACCGGGAACTGATTTGGCGAATAGCTCATCTGATTCAACTAAACTTTCTTTCCTAATGATACTATCATTTTGATGAAGGTAGAAGGGTAAAAACAAATTCACGGCAACACCACCCATTGGTTTTTCACGTATCTCTTTCTCTTTTTTAATCTCTTTGAGGATAGGCGCTACCGGTGGTTCAATGCTTTTAATTTCTTTTTGAGGTATTTTTAAAACCATGCCTTCTTTCAATCCTTGCTCAATTTCCGGATTTGCTTTTTGTATAGCATCAATGTCAACATTGTATTTTTTTGTGATCGCATACAAGGTTTGCTTTTTTTCAACTTTGTGCAAAATAAATCTTCCTGTTTGGTCAAACTCAATACGACTAGCTTTTTCGTAAACGGCAATCGGGATGCGTAAATCCATACCTGCCTTCAAGCCCAATTTTAAGCTGTCGTTATGCAATTCAATCTCTGAAACCGCAACTTGGTATGCCTTGCTAATGCCATATAGTGTTTGGCCTTGCTCAACCTTGTGAACGAAAAAACTTTTTCCGTTGATGTTTACTTTGCTATTACTTTTACTTACGGGTTTTGCTGTATAGTCTTGCGCCTCAGCTTTGATGTGCAGAAGAAAGAGGAATAGCGCAAGTTTAAGGAAGCGTTGAATAAAGCGATTTTCTTTTTTCAATAGTTGGGTGTTTTGATGATTCATTTCAATAATTGAGCCAATGATTATTCCCATTCAATTGTTGCAGGTGGTTTAGAACTGATGTCGTAAACAACACGATTGATACCCTTCACTTTGTTGATAATTTCATTGGATACCTTGGCTAAAAACTCATAGGGGAGGTGGCACCAGTCTGCTGTCATGCCATCGGTTGAACTAACTGCTCGCAATGCTACGGCATTTTCATAGGTGCGCTCATCGCCCATCACGCCTACGCTTTGAATAGGTAAGAATATTACCCCTGCTTGCCACACTGTTTTATAAAGGTCATATTTTTTGAGCATAGAAATAAAAATATGATCTGCTTCTTGAAGCAATTGTACCTTTTCGGCAGTAATATCCCCTAAAATTCTAATCGCAAGTCCCGGCCCGGGGAAAGGATGTCTTCCCAATAAGTCAGGATGCATGCCCAATGCAGCACCTGTTCTGCGCACTTCATCTTTGAATAAGCTACGCAGCGGCTCTATAATCTTTAATTTCATGTAGTCGGGCAAGCCACCAACATTGTGATGTGACTTAATGGTTGCTGAAGGCCCTTTTACAGAGACTGATTCTATCACATCGGGGTAAATTGTACCTTGTGCCAACCATTTTACATCGGCTATCAAGTGAGCTTCTTCATCGAATACATCGATAAAGGTTTTTCCAATGGCTTTCCGCTTGAGCTCAGGATCAGAAATATCTTTTAGTGCTCCGTAAAATTTCTCTGAAGCGCGCACGCCCTTTACGTTCAAACCTAAATGTTGGTATGATTCAAGCACTTGTTCAAATTCTCCTTTTCTAAGCAAACCATTGTCAACAAAAATACAGTGCAACTGACTGCCAATGGCCTTGTGCAGCAGCATGGCTGCCACCGAACTGTCAACACCACCCGATAGGCCCAAAACAACTTTATCCTTACCTAACTTTTCTTTTAGATCGTGAACGGTGCTCTCAATAAAAGAATCAGGAGTCCAATTTTGTTGACAACCACATATTTCTTTCAAAAAATTTTCAATCAATAAACTACCTTGGGTTGAATGAAACACCTCCGGATGAAATTGTATCCCATAGGTTTGCTCGTCATTAAAACAAAATGCTGCGTTTTTTACATCATCGGTAGCCGCTATTCTTTGAGCATTTTCGGGTAGCTCCACAATGGTATCAGCATGGCTCATCCATACTTGACTGTGTTCATCAATACCTGCCAAAAGCGGATTCAATTGGTTAACCATTGAAAGTTTTGCCCTCCCATACTCTCTCACAGCACTCGCCTGAACACTGCCGCCAAATGATTGCGCCAACAACTGCGCCCCATAACAAATGCCCAATACGGGTAATTTTTTTCTGAAAAGTGTAAAATCAATCTTTGGAGCAGCTGCCTCCCTAACACTATGAGGACTACCCGATAGAATAACACCTTTGAGTCCTGCTATGGGCTCATTGTATTTGTAGTAGGGCAATATTTCGCAATAAACATTCAACTCCCTTACCCTTCGCGCAATCAATTGCGTATATTGACTCCCAAAGTCTAAAATTAATATGGTTTCTGTCATGCCGCAAATGTAAGTATTTTATGCAATGCTAAATGAGTACACTAAATCTTACATGTGGTATAAACGGCACATTGTTAATACATTGTTACATGATATAGTCAATACAAGCGCGCTCATACCGAATTTTGTGAATATGTTTAATCACTCAAGTTTTAATTTTCGAATTAAGCTACTGCTGCTATTAACTTCCATGATAGGTGTGTCATCATGCAACCTATTTAGATATGGTATTGAAGAAAGAAAAAGGGAAGAAGCAGCTCGCGAGTCAAACAAAGCTGAGCATTTGGGTAAAGTGGAGTACAATAAAAAAGCAGCCATGATTTTAAAAACTGCCAAGCAATACCAAGGCGTTCCTTATAAGCTTGGAGGAGAATCAAATGATGGCATAGACTGCTCCGCACTAGTGATGTTAAGTTACAAAAATATTGGTGTAAAATTGCCTCGAACAAGTTTGGAGCAGAGTAAGCTGGGAAAAACAATTGAAATTAGGGAGGCCATGCCGGGCGATCTGATCTTCTTTAAATTCAAAAAATCAAGTACCAATAACCCCGTCAATCATGTTGGAATAGTGTCAAGGATAGAAACAGGAACGCTATATTTCTACCACGCATCCACCAGTTTAGGGGTTACCGAAAGTAGTCTTGCCGAAAAGTACTACAGTGATTTTTTTGTGAAGTTGATCAGGGTATTGTGAGGAGTAGAATGGATTAATTGCCATAGTGTCTATTGTACACTTATAAAATTTTATTTTTACTTTTATCCTCATTAATCAAAGCTTTCAGCCCATTTTGAATTATTCAGAAACATTAAAAATTAATCTAAGATGTAGGCTTAGCCATAAAATGACTAAATTTGCGAACATTTTTTTAATTTTTATAAACGAAATAATCAAATAATGAACGAATTTGGGATTAAATCTAAAGCAGCATCAGTAGCATCTTTAGGATTATCAAATGTATCGGCCGCCTATTGGAACTTAAATCCGGCCGAGTTAATTGAGGAAACTATTGTAAGAGGGGAGGGCTTTCTTACTGATACAGGAGCTCTTGCCATCGACACCGGTGAATTTACAGGTCGCTCACCTAAGGACAAATTTGTTGTGAAAGATGAGGTTACAAAAGACACTGTTTGGTGGGGAGATGTAAATTTTCCATTCGAGCCAGCAAAGTGGGAGATACTTTATAACAGAGTTACTGCTTACCTAAGCGGTAAAGAAGTTTATGTGCGCGATAATTATGCTTGCGCTGATCCGGCCTATAGATTAAATGTGAGAACGGTAACCGAGTATCCTTGGAGTAATCTGTTCGCCAATAATTTATTTTTACGCCCCACACAAGACGAGATTATGAATTTTGTTCCTGATTGGACCATCATCAACGCGCCCGGTTTTAAAGCCGACCATACAATTGATGGAACACGTCAGCATAATTTTACCATCATGAATTTCACTAAGAAAATTATTTTGATTGGTGGATCAGGTTATACCGGTGAAATTAAGAAAAGTATTTTTACTTTGTTGAACTACATTTTGCCTCATGAAAAAGGTGTGTTGAGTATGCACTGCTCTGCCAACATTGGAAAAGCTGGAGACACAGCCATATTTTTTGGACTCAGCGGAACCGGAAAAACTACCCTTTCTGCTGATCCTGAAAGAGGATTAATTGGAGATGATGAACACGGCTGGAGCGATAATTCAGTGTTTAACTTTGAAGGTGGTTGCTACGCAAAATGTGTTGACCTTACCAAAGAAAAAGAACCTCAAATTTTTGATGCTGTTAAGTTTGGAGCGCTGCTCGAAAATATAGAGTGTTACGAAAATACTGCAACCGTTGATTTCTTCAACATCAGCAAGACTGAAAACACAAGGGTTTCTTATCCTATTCATCATATCAGCAACGCTGTAGAGCCTTCAGTAGGAGGGGTGCCTAAAAATATATTTTTCCTTACCTGCGATGCTTTCGGGGTATTGCCGCCAATTTCTAAACTAACTAATGGGCAGGCTATGTACCATTTCATTAGCGGATATACTGCAAAAGTTGCCGGTACAGAAATGGGAATTACTGAGCCTTCAACCACTTTCTCTGCCTGTTTCGGAAAAGCTTTTTTGCCGCTTCATCCAACAAAATATGCCGAGTTGTTAGGTAAAAAATTACAATCCAATAATGTGAATGTTTGGTTGGTTAACACAGGATGGACAGGGGGTGCCTTTGGAACCGGAAGTAGAATGAAGTTGAGCTATACAAGAGCGCTAATCACAGCTGCTCTTAATGGTGAGCTGGATAAGGTAAAGTATGATACGTTGCCTGTATTTGGGTTACAATTTCCAACATCGTGTCCCGGAGTCCCTGCAGAAATACTTAGTCCTCGTCAAACCTGGGCTGATAAAGATGCATACGATGCCAAGGCCAATGATTTAGGTGCAAAATTTGTGAAGAACTTTGAACAATACAGCAGTGCCGCAAATGATGAAATCAAAGCTGCTGCTCCCAAGGTGAGCATCAACGCTTAAAAGTTTTTTAAATAATGATTGATAAGGCCCGTCTCGAAAGTGATGGGCCTTATTTTATTTGCCCACCCTATAGTCCGATGAAATCAAATTATTCCCGGAATCATTGTAAACAGCATAAGAAAATCCTTTTTGTAAGCAAAACGCCCCATATTGACCTTGCTTATTGAGTGCAATAAATCCTACTTGAATATCGGAGAGTCTTTGTTGTTGTTTTTTAAATACGCGCTCTACAGCTTCCTTGCAGGCCTCCTTGGGAGTTCTGCCCTGCCGCATCAGCTCCACAACTAAATGACAACCTGCTATTCTTATTACTTCTTCTCCATTGCCCGTAGCAGTGGCAGCACCAATTTCATTGTCAACATATAGGCCGGCTCCAATAATAGGGGAATCGCCAACACGACCATGCATTTTAAATGCCATACCGCTTGTGGTGCAAGCGCCCGATAAGTTACCTTGACTATCAAGGGCAATCATGCCTATTGTGTCGTGATTTTCGATATTTACAATAGGTTTATATTGACTTGTTTTAAGCCATTCTTTCCACTCCTTTTCTGATTCAGGAGTCAATAAATTTTCTTTCTTAAAGCCCTTGCTGAGTGCAAATTGCAGCGCTCCCTCTCCAACAAGCATAACATGTGGCGTTTTTTCCATTACAGCACGTGCTACTGATATAGGATGTTTAATGTGTTGTAAAAATGCAACTGAACCTATATTTTGTTGATGATCCATGATGCATGCATCAAGCGTTACATATCCATCTCTGTCGGGTCTGCCTCCATAGCCAACACTTCGCTCATTAGGGTCGGCTTCAACAAGTTTAACGCCTGCCTCAACTGCATCAAGGGCAGCGCCTTTTTGCGATAAAATGCGCCAAGCTTCTTCATTGGCCTTTAACCCAAAATTCCATGTGCTGAGCACTACCGCCTGTTGATATTGACCTGCTTTGTTGCTATTGGCAAGCAAACTGAAGGCAGCAGCTGTAAGCGTGCTTTTTTTAATAAATTGTCTTCTGCTTTGTGTTTTCATACTGAGAAAATGTCAACTATCAAAATGTACCATATTTTACTAACTAACCTAAAAATATTACCGCAATGTATTTGTTTTTTTTATAAAACAAAAAAGCCCGATGAAATCAATCATCGGGCTTTCTAATCAATTCACTTTAATTATTTCAAAACTGAAAACTTAGCAGTGAATCTGTTTTGACTGTTCAACATCTCAACAGTGTAGAAACCATTTGCAAGGTTTTCTATTTCAATTGTATTGATGTTTGATGCAGATGAAGTTAATTGTTGAGTCATCACCAATGCCCCTACCTGATTGTAAATATTTACAATTGCACGCTCATTGCTGAAAGCTGATGAGCTGATCATTAATTTATCTTGAGCAGGATTAGGGAAAATTGTGATTCCTGCCTCTTTGTTTAAAGAAGACAAAGAAGTTACAACAGGAAGTGGCACCAAGTCACCACCGGAAGGCAGTGCAACCCAAATACCGAAGTTAGGACCATTGTTGTTG
>JALRAS010000046.1 GCA_023262495.1 Bacteroidia bacterium
ATGCCGGTCAGCCTGATTTGAGTCGATTAGAATCGAAGGAACTTACCGACTCGCTCAAAAATGCACAATTAGCCGAAGAAATGCTATGGAAAACAGGAAAGGTACAGGGGTCTGCCAAGGGACATGAAGATTAATAAAAATAAGAAGCGCTGATTGTTTATGAATATTAGTTTGGTACAGTTAGAATATGTTATTGCACTCGATACCTACCGACATTTTGGTACTGCTGCCGAAAACTGCTTTGTTACACAGCCCACACTCAGCATGCAAATTCAGAAAATGGAGGAGGAATTGGGCGTTACACTATTCGATAGAAGCAAGCATCCAATTGTGCCCACCGAAATAGGTGCTCTTGTAATTGCACAGGCGCGCAAGGTGATTCAAGAAACAAGGCGTATAGGAAATGTGGTGCACGAATTTAAGGGCGAGGTCACGGGACAAATTAAAATTGGCATGATTCCCACCGTGTCTTCTTATTTGATACCGCTTTTTGTAAACCCTTTTGTGCAAAAGTATCCTCAACTGATGATTCATATTGAGGAAGATTTTACTGAGAATTTATTGTCGAAGTTAAAAACTGAAAAGATTGATTTAGCCATTCTTGCCACTCCGCTAGATAATACATCGTTTAACGAATACGCACTATATTATGAACCTTTTGTTTTATATGGTTCAAAGGGGCATCAAGTATTGGAGAAAAAGGCAATTCAAGCCGATGATATTGCAAAAAATGAATTATGGCTGTTGCAAGAAGGGCATTGTATGCGTAATCAGGTGCTCAACTTGTGCAGCGAAAAACAACCAGCTAATAAAATAGCCAATTTCGAATTTAAAGCAGGCAATATTGAAACGCTTAAAAAAATGGTTGAAATTCAACGCGGGATAACACTGCTGCCTGAGTTATCGACCTATGATTTAACCGCATCTCAAAAGCAGCGATTACGTTACTTTAAAGCGCCTGAACCTGTCAGAGAGATTAGTATAGTTGCACACAAGAATTTTATCAGAAAGCATATTATAGATGCTCTTGCCGCTGCCATCAGAGAAGCTGTTCCGAAAAAAATGTTGAACGCCAACAGGAAAAAAATTATATCTGTTTAATATGGTGAAAACAACAAATAGTATGCAGTTACGCACGATGAGCAAATTCTTTAATGAATTCGTAAAATCGCAACAATTTGGTGGAGTGCTTTTGTTGGCATGCACTTTCTTTAGCATCATTATTAGTAATACCTCTGTGGGGGAGCATTATGTTCATTTTTGGCATCAACAAATTGGATTTAACATCAACAATCAACCATTTTTTCAATCAATCGAGTTTGTCATTAACGATGGACTGATGAGTATTTTCTTTCTATTGGTTGGTATGGAAATAAAGCGAGAATTAATAAGCGGAGAATTGAGCAGCGTTCAAAAAGCCATGTTGCCAATGTCGGCTGCGCTCGGGGGTATGATTGTGCCTGCTATTATATATTTTGTGATTAATAAAGGTTTACCCACTGCCTATGGGTGGGCAATTCCCATGGCAACTGATATTGCTTTTGCTTTGGGTATTTTAGGGCTTGTAGGAAAAAAGGTGCCTGTTTCGCTTAAGATTTTTATTACTGCATTGGCAGTGGTAGATGATTTGGGCGCAATTGTAGTCATTGGCATATTTTACAGCAGCGGCATCAACTTTGTTTATGCGATGATGAGTGTGGCTTTGATTGTAATCTTACTCATATTTAATAAAATGAAGTACAGTAATGCACTGCTTTATTTTATACCAGGCATTTTTTTGTGGTATACCATACATCATACAGGCGTTCATGCTACCCTATCGGGCGTGCTTCTTGCCTTTACACTGCCTATGCACGAAAAGAACGGAAGCCCCTCACTGATGGCAAAAGCTGAGCATTTACTACATACTCCGGTTAATTTTGTGGTAATGCCTTTGTTTGCTTTGGCCAATACCTGTATTGAACTCAACACTGATATGCTCGTTGTGATACATGCTCACATGATTGCCGGAATAGCAGCAGGTTTATGCATTGGTAAGCCGTTAGGGATATTATTGTTTAGTTACATCACAGTTAAAATGAAATGGGCTGAATTACCCAGAGGGATTGATTGGATTGATTTAACCGGTGCCGGTTTGCTCGGTGGTATTGGCTTTACCATGTCGGTTTTTATTACACTGCTCGCATTTGATGCCCCCGATATTGTTAAAATTTCGAAGGTTACAATAGTTATTGCCTCCCTGATTGCTGGAGTAGCAGGATTTTTATGGCTTAGAGTTTCTCTCAGGAAAGTAACGTTATGAGTGTTTCTAAAAAGTATTTATTTATTATTAATCCCAAAGCCGGTACTCATCAATATCCTGCGTTGTCACAATTGCTAGAGGAAAGAGCAATTTATCATAAGCAGCAAGCAGAGATTGTTATAACTAATTACGCAGGGCATGCCTACGATTTGGTATGCGGTATTGAGCTACATGAATATGCTGTGATTGTTGCAGTTGGTGGTGATGGTACCATTAATGAAATAGCCCGTGCTTTGGTTCAACAACCTGTTGATTTAGCCATTATTCCAACGGGCTCAGGCAACGGATTGGCACGATTTTACAAAATTCCATTAACGCTTAAAGATGCTGTTGACACGGTATTTACAGGCAAACGAATTAAAATGGATGTGGTAAAACTCAATCAACATTACTCGTTTAATGTAAGTGGTGTAGGTTTTGACGCTGCAGTTGCGCACGAGTTTCAATATTTGAAAAAAAGAGGTTTGTGGGGGTATGTAAAGTGTATTGCCAAGCAGTTGGGCAGTTTTGAGCCCATTACTGTAAAGATTAAGTTGAGTAATTTCAATAAGATAAACATGTTGGAAAATCAATTTTTTCTTCTGGCAATTGCAAATACCAATCAGTTTGGTAACGATGCCGTTATTGCACCCGGAGCGAGCACTGTTGATGGCAAATTGAATTTGGTAGGGGTAAAGGCATTTTCATGGTGGCAATTACCTTACTATTTGTGGATGTTAATGCGCAAGCAGATTGATAGGGCAAAAAATGTGGTGTGCGAAAAATTGGAACATTGCGAAATTCATGCATCAACCGATAAATGGCATATTGATGGCGAGCCCATGATCATAACCTCTCCCGTTGAAATAAAAACTTTACCTTTGAGTTTAAATATTATTGTTCCTAACTATTACAAACATGAACAAGAAAAATAAAGTGCCAACTAATGTGGTGTATAGCACTAACCCTGATTTTAATTATGAGTTTGAGGCAGAGCAGGAAGCTGAAACTTTAATGCCCTCCAAACAGCAACTTCGAATATCTTTAGATAAAAAGAACAGAGCAGGAAAAGCTGTTACCCTGATTACCGGATTTGTTGGAACCGTGTCTGATTTGGAAGTGCTCGGTAAAATGTTGAAAAGTAAATGCGGTGTGGGGGGGAGTGTGAAAGATGGCGAAATTATTTTACAAGGTGACTTTCGTGTAAAAGCATCGGAAATATTAGTAAAGGAGCAGTATAAGGTAAAGGTAATAGGATAGCAACTATTAAAATGAGTTTTTAAAATGATGTTGCGCATCTTCAAAAAATAGCGTGAATTCTTGATTGAAATCCTGATAGTGTGCCAACAGTTCCTCGGTAGCATGTTGCATATACGAAACAAAGGCAGTTCTTTTTGCCATGCCACTCAGCGTACGTTGTATGCCCTCAACTTTACCATAGTTTAGCAACCAATTGTGCTCAATCATGTATGGCAAAATATATTGTGATTTGGCTGGCAATAGCGCTATGTTGTTGTGCATAAGGGTGTATATCTCATTTACAAAATCGGGCAGCGGTTGTTGATGGTATGACGACCAATTGATGGCTAAAAAATGATCGTAAAAAACATCAACAATAACTCCGGAGTACTTTTTATAGCGCGGCATAAGCTTGGCACGGCTTTGTTTAGTAATGGGATGTGTATCGGTGAAGGTATCTATTTGCCTATGCATTTTAATGCCCTGAATAATTCCCTCTGAATAAATTTCGTAGTTGTTCCCTTTTACAGCATCAGCTATAAAATTACCAATCATTAATTCGTGATTGTGTTTTGATAAATATTGATGGGCCAAGAAATTCATAAAGTGATGGAAGCAAATAATTTATGCTGTTGAAATAAAACGCTAATTTACCAAAATAAGCCCAAATTCCGTGTAAGTAAATACGGAATCGCTAAAACAGCTATAATTAATTCATTTACTCATTGGATTGAAAACACCTGCTAATTGGGATTGCAATCATGATACCATAAACTCATGGACTAATTTATAAAAGTAAAGTACAACTTCTACTGATTATTTCGGGTTTAATAGGTTGTCACTTTGGTATAAATTATAGTTCCATTTCATAGCAAGGCATTTAGTGCCCTAATTAATTTTAATTCATTTCAATGGGAATTGCTTTTTGATCATTTCATTGTCATGATTGTGAGCCTTCGTTTGCAATATTTTTCTATTTTTGAGATAAGAATTTTACCAAGCACTATCTTTTTATTTATGACTAACGCAGGACAGATTAATTGCCCTAATTGTGGCACTCCTATTGATGTACAGGACATTTTAGCACATCAGGTTGAAGAACAGATAAAATTGAAATATCAGTCGGCTTTGGCTGAGGAAAAGAAAAAATATGATTTACAGCAGGCGGCACTTGTGCGCGAAAAAGAGGATTTTGATAATAAAAAGAAAAGGGAAAACGAGTTGTTTCAAGAACGTTTAGACCAAAAGGTAAAAGAGGAGCGCAAGCTGTTGGAGGAAAAATTGAAACAAAAAATGCTTGATGAACAAAAGGAGCAATTTGAAATGCTGCAAAAGGAGTTGAAGGAGAAGAGTGCGCAAATTCAGGAATTGAATAAATCAAAGGCAGAGATTGAAAAATTGAAGCGTGAAAAAGATGAAATGAAATCGATGATAGAGGCCGAGGCTGCAAAACGGCTGAACGCTCAAATCATAGAGGAAAAAGAGAAAATAAGAAAAGCGGAGGAAGAAAAAAATGAATTGCGTTTTAAAGAATTAATGAAGCAGCTTGAGGACCAAAAACGTTTGACCGAGGAGATGAAACGCAAGCAGGAGCAAGGTTCAATGCAGTTGCAAGGTGAGGTGCAGGAATTGGCCATTGAAGAATGGTTGATGTCTAAATTTCCTTTAGATACAATTGAAGAGATAAAGAAAGGCGCACGTGGTGGCGATTGTGTGCAAATTGTAAATACTCGCGACCGTCAAAATTGTGGGATAATTTATTATGAAAGCAAACGTACCAAGGAGTTTCAGCCATCTTGGATTGAAAAGTTTAAAACCGACATACGTGTAAAAAATGCGGGTATTGGTGTGTTGGTTACAGAGGCAATGCCTCCGGGTATGGATCGAATGGGCCTCAAAGATGGGGTGTGGGTGTGCAGCTTTGAGGAGTTTAAAGGCTTGAGTGCAGTATTGCGAGAGTCTATTATTCAGCTCAATAGTGCTATTGCTTCGCAAGAAAACAAGGGCGATAAAATGCACATGCTGTATGATTTTTTAACCAGTAACACCTTTAGAATGCAGGTAGAGGCTATTGTTGAAGGTTTTACTCAAATGAAAGCCGATTTGGAAAAAGAAAAAAACTCGATGACCCGAATTTGGAAACAACGCGAAAAGCAGATAGAGAAAGTAACACAAAATACAATCGATATGTATGCCTCAATCAGAGGGATTGCAGGCAGTGCTGTGCAAGAGGTAAAGTTATTGAATTTGGATGAGGGTGAAGAGGGCGCATTATTGGAGTGATACGCAGCTTTCATGATGTCTTTTAGCGGTTGGCATCAAAATAATTTTGTGGGCTTAATGAGAGTATGTTGATCAATCAATTTTCCACTTTTTAAGGGGTGCATCCTTTAAAATAATATAAATTAAACAGTTTTGGGGTGGTACTTGCAGCTAAATATATAGATTTGTAGCTTATTCCTATTACTTAAATATCAGTCGAATAGTAACATACAGTTTTCGGTGGGCATCAATTTTGCTGTTGCTGCTGTTGTTTACACACCTGCTTGCTAAGCCTGCAGTGGTTGTTTATACCAAACATGCATCAGCTTATACCAATGATTCGGTGCGTGTAGATAGTATCAAAAATCAAACAAAACTGTCAGATACGCTAAAAATTTCGAAAAATGCAATCGATGAAAAGGTAAAATATCAAGCGCTTGACAGCATCATTTTTGTGGTGGATAGTCAGTTGGTGTTTTTATATGGCAAAGCTGAGGTTTATTATGGTGAGGTAAATTTGAAAGCTGGCGAAATAGCCATCGATCAACAAAAGAATAAAGTAGAAGCTAAGGGAGTAACTGATTCCACAGGTAAGAAAGTAGACAACCCCGATTTTAGTGATGGAGCCCAAAACTTTAAAGCCAAGCACATTATTTATAACACAAAAACCAAAAAAGGTAAAATTAAAGAGGTAACCACTGTAGACGGGGAAAGTTACTTGAGAGGAGAAAGTGTAAAAAAGGATAGTAATAATGTTTCTTACATGCAGCATGGCAGTTATACCACCTGTAATTTGGAGCACCCTCATTATTACTTTGCATTGAGTAAGCTAAAGGTGATACCTGACGATAAAATTGTAACAGGCCCTGCCAATTTGGTTGTGGCTGATGTACCTACTCCTTTGGCTTTGCCTTTTGGATTTTTCCCCAACCGAAAAGGGCAGGCCAACGGTATTTTATTGCCCACATACGGACAAGCCAACAACTATGGTTTTTTCCTCAAGGATGGAGGTTATTATTTGGGAATTAATGAGCATTTTGATGTGATGATCAGAGGCGATATATACACCCGAGGCAGTTGGGCTTTAAGAACACAAAGTCAGTATGCACAAAAGTATCGGTACAATGGAAATTTTAACCTTAGCTATGCAGTGTTTAAGTTAGGCGAACAGGGTTTTCCAAACTTTCAGAAAAGAAGAGATTTTTTTGTGAGATGGAATCATGCGCAAGATCCTAAAGCCAACCCGGGCAGCCGTTTTAGTGCCGATGTAAATTTTGGAACAAGCAGTTTTAATCAGTTAAATGCTACCAATGCCAACGATATCTTATCGAATACGTTTCAGTCATCTATTCAATACAACAAAACATTTGCAAAGAGTAACTTAACTTTAAGTGCCCGTCAATCTCAAAACACCAACACAAGGAAATTCGATATCAGTGCTCCTGAACTTACCTACGCTGTAAATCGTTTTTACCCATTTAAAAGAAAAAATCCTGTCGGAGCAGCGCGCTGGTATGAAGATATAGGTTTAACATATACCAACTCTACACGGGCACAATTGTCTACGATAGATTCATTATTGTATAAAGGAGATGTAGATTGGAGAAGGCAAGTAAGCAAGGGAACAAACCACATCATACCCATTACATCAGCAATTAAACTATTCAAATATTTTACGCTAAGTCCAACGGCTACCTATACTGAGTCATGGTACTTACAATCGGTACGAAAGTCATTCGATAGCGAAAGCAATGCAATTGTAACCGATACGATAAATAAATTTGCACGCGCTCGTGACTTAACGATGAATGCCTCTTTAAGGACTATTGTATATGGCATGTATCAGTTTAAAAGCGGCCCCGTGAAAGCGCTTCGGCATGTGATTACACCCAACGTTGGATTCACCTATAACCCTGGTATATCGGGCTTTAGCACGGTTAAAAATGAAGTTACAGGTAATACCACTAACTACAGCAGGTTTGAAGGTGCTATGTTTGGTGCGCCAACCATAGTTAAAACGGGATTTGTCAATATGGGGCTTGTTAATAATTTGGAAATGAAAGTGAGGTCGTCTTCTGATACTATTAGTGGCTTCAAGAAAATTAAAATATTCGAGAACCTAAGTATCGACTCAAGGTATGATGTGCTTGCCGATTCATTTCAACTTTCGCCTTTCACTATGAATTTGCGAACCATGCCTTTTGAGAACATTAATATTAATATGAATGCAGTTGCCGATCCTTATGCCTTGAGCGATGTCTCGGGTAGGAGGGTAAATGATTTTGTGGCTAATAATGGAAGCCAGCTGGCTCGATTAACTTCGATGAATATAGCCGTTGGTGTTAATTTACAAAGCAAACAGGCCAAACCTAAAACCGACTCTAAAACGGGTAATAAAGAGGAGCTTGATGAGATCAATAGAAATCGATATCAATATGTAGATTTTAATATTCCTTGGACATTGAATGTGAGTTACAATTTTATATATAATAAACCTGCTTTTACAGAGAATATCCAGCAAACGCTATCGTTTAACGGTGATATCAATGTCACTGAGAATTGGAAGGTGGGAATGAATTCGGGCTTCGATCTCAAACAAATGAAATTTACTTATACCAGTATGAATATTTATCGGAATTTGCATTGCTGGGAAATCAGACTCAATATGGTTCCTTTTGGTTTCAGGAAGAGCTATTCATTAGACATCAATGTAAAATCAAGCATTTTGCAAGATTTGAAATTGAGTCGCAAACGCGATTGGTTCGATTTACAATAAATTAATAAAATCACTTGATACAATTTCTATAAATTAGCCACAAAAAAATAATATGACAAAGGTTCACAATTTTAGCGCAGGTCCCGGTATATTGCCGCAGGAGGTATTGAAGCAAGCTGCTGAGGCATGTATTAATTTCGATCATCTGAATTTATCATTGCTTGAAATTTCTCACCGCAGTAAAAGCTTTGAAGCGGTAATGAGCAAGTCGCGACAGTTGGTTAAAGATTTACTCCATTTAGACGATGATTTTGAGGTGCTCTTTTTAGGCGGAGGCGCAAGTTTGCAGTTTGCCATGGTTCCATACAATTTACTCCGTAGCGATGGTAAGGCGGGTTACGTGAATACAGGTGTCTGGGCCAGTAAAGCCATCAAAGAGGCCAAAATAATTGGCAATACAGCAGTCATAGCCTCGAGCGAGGATTCAAAATTTTCATTCATTCCTAAAGGTTACGAAATACCTGAGGATTTAGACTACTTGCACATCACAAGTAACAATACCATTTATGGTACTCAAATGAGTACCTTCCCAAAAACGGCTGTACCATTGGTATGTGATATGAGTAGTGATATTTTTAGCCGCGAAGTAAATGGCAACGATTTCGGATTGATTTATGCGGGAGCGCAAAAAAATATGGGGCCTGCAGGTTCAACAATGGTGGCTGTTAGAAAAAGTGTTTTGGGAAAAACTGGACGCAAAATGCTGTCTATGCTCGATTATCAGGTGCATATCAAAGGTGAGTCGATGTACAACACACCGCCTGTTTTTCCTATTTATGTGTCGATGCTTACCATGGAATGGATAAAGAATAATGGAGGGGTATCGCACATAGAAAAACTAAACAACGAAAAAGCCGCACTGCTCTACGCAGAAATTGATAGAAACTCTTTGTTTAAAGGAACCACTGCCGTGGAGGACAGAAGCAAGATGAATGTTACTTTTGTGATGCACAACCCAGCGCTAGAGCCGGCCTTCGATCAGTTAGCCAAGGAAGCCAATTTAAGCGGGTTACGCGGTCATCGTGATGTGGGCGGTTACAGGGCCTCATTATACAATGCCTTACCCATTGAGAGTGTGAAAGTTTTGGTAGAGGTAATGCAACATTTTGAGAAGAAGCAGGCATAAACGCGTTAAAAATGAATCATATCTCTGTGGAATTTTACAGTATATCATGTGATGAATGTGTCGAGATCTGATTGTACTTTTCTCGATAAAGATTTGCTCATGAATTCTTCAGTAGGTAATGTCTTGAAATACTAATGAATATGAAAAATATAAAATTATTGGCCAACGATGGCATTGATGAAACAGGTAAGCGAATGCTGGAGGCAGCGGGCTTTGTGGTGATTACTCAAAAGGTTGCACAAGAAAATTTAATTGAGGCCATCAATCAAGAGGGCTATGAGGCACTCACGGTGCGCTCTGCGACAAAGGTCAGAAAGGAACTCATAGATGCTTGTCCCGGATTAAAATTAATTGGCCGTGGTGGTGTGGGCATGGACAATATTGATGTAGACTATGCAAAAAGTAAAGGGATTGCAGTTTACAATACACCTGCTGCTTCTTCTAATTCTGTAGCCGAATTGGTTTTCGCTCATTTGTATGCCATGTGCCGCTTTATTTATGACAGTAACAGAAATATGCCATCAAGCGGATATACCGATTTTGAGGTGCTGAAAAAGAAATATGCTGCCGGTGTTGAACTTAGAGGTAAAACAATAGGTATCATTGGAATTGGCCGCATAGGACAGGCTGTAGCGCAAATCGCATTGGGTTCAGGCATGAAGGTAATTGCCCATGACCCATACATCAGTCAAGTAGATATTAAACTGAACATCCACGGAGTTTCTACTCTTCCGGTAGTTTCCATAAATACTGTTTCTATGGACGAATTGCTTGCGTTTAGTGACTTTATTTCGGTGCATGTACCAGGTGGCAATTTGATTGGAGAAAACGAAATTGCTAAAATGAAGAAAGGTGTTTGTTTGATAAACGCTTCTAGGGGAGGTGTGATTGATGAAGCAGCTCTAATAAACGGACTTAATAGTAAACATATTGCGCATGCAGCTCTCGATGTGTTTGTAAATGAGCCAAAACCAAGCGAAGCGTTATTACAACACCCTCAAATATCCCTTACTCCTCACATAGGAGCTGCTACTAACGAAGCGCAAGAAAGAATAGGAGTAGAGCTATCGGAATTAATTATTAATCACTTCAAAAATTAGTTAATCAGAGTGCTGAATTGAAAACATGATATTAATCATGTTTGAATTTTAGATGATCTAAATTTGTATATCTTGCACAATAAAAAATAAAGTTAATTACAATGAAAATTGATAAGTCAGTAGCAGGTTACCACATGTTGGTTATTCTCAGCGAAGTTGACGGTTATTTCGATACAGCAGAGAAAAAAATTATATCCCAATATATCAAAGATAATACGCCAAGTCTTGTTAACCTCGAGGTGCAGGATAGAATTTTGAGCACGCTTCCGAAGGAACTTTACATGGAGCATTTCGAAAAGGTAGCCAATGATTTTTATTGGCAATCAACACCGGAAGAACGTAATGGATTTATCAATTTTGCATTTAAATTGGTTAAAGCCGATAAAAATATTTCGAAGGAAGAAAACAAATATATTGATGCCCTCTACAACATATGGGATCTTGCTGTTGAATAGCGCTTTTTCGCATTTCAAATCACTTAAACACCAAAAAAATTGTTACGATTAAAATTACCAACTGACCCTCGATGGGTGCATATTGTTGAAGAAAATATACCCGAAATATTGACCGACCATGCCTGGTGTGAGCAGAAAGCTGCCACTAATGCCATCTCATTAACTGTAAATTTCCCTGAATATACCGACCTTGTGAATGCCATGCTCGAATTGGCACAAGAGGAATTGGAGCATTTTAAAATGGTGCATCAGATAATTTTAAAGCGCAATTTAACGCTAGGGTTTGAGAGAAAGGATGCATACGTAAACGAGTTATACAGCTTTGTTAGAAAAGGTTATCAGCGTCATATTGTGCTTGTCGACAGATTGCTTTTTTCGGCAATGATTGAAGCACGCAGCTGTGAACGTTTTAAGGTGCTTTCAGAAAATATTAAAGACAAAGAGTTGTCTGCTTTTTATCATGAATTAATGGTGAGTGAAGCAACACATTACACGCTGTTCATCAAGCTCGCCAAACAATATGCAAATGGTATTGATGTGGATAAGCGTTGGCAGGAGTTTTTGGATTTTGAAGCGTCAGTGATTGCAAAATATGGCAACAAAGAAACCATTCATGGTTGAAACTGATAATTGTTTCGTATAATTTTCTTTTTAGATCAATGACTGCCAAACCCTCTTTGCCTCATGGCTTCAAAGGTAATTATGGCACAACTGCCCGAAACATTTAGAGAATCAATCTTTCCGCGCATAGGAATTTTTATTTGCAAATCAGCATGGGTTAACCAATAATTGCTCAAGCCATCGGCCTCAGTCCCAAAAACAAGTGCAGTAGGGATTTTCATATTTTGTTCATGATAATCAACACTTGCGGTTAAAGCGGCCGCCAGCACTTTAATTTGATGGTCATGCAACCATTGTAGGCATGATTCATTGGAGCAACAAACAACTTGTGTGGTAAACAAGCATCCTAAACTACTTCTTATAGCATTGGGGTTGAAAATATCTGTTCTCTTATCGCAAACAATAACGGCATCAACTTTTGCTGCATCAGCTGTGCGCAGAATGGCTCCCAAATTACCCGGCTTTTCCACCGCCTCTAGTACAATAATTAAAGGATTATCAGACAGCTTAATTTGCGCTAAAGATTTGTATTCGGCTTTGGCAACAGCAAAGTAACCATCACGACTCTCGCGGTAGGCAATTTTCTCGAAAACCGGCAATGTAATTTCAAATAGTGACACACCTTTAAAAATAGGATGTTCCGGCAATGAATGGTCGGTAACAATATCCGGGCAATAATACAATTCGGTAATTTTATATCCGGCCTCTGCACACAATAAAATTTCCTTTTTGCCTTCAACTGTAAATAAACCCGCTTCTGCACGATTAGAAGACTTTTCAAGTTTAATTAATGACTTAATTCTTGGGTTGGTCAAACTTGAAATAACAATCATGTCAGCTAAATTTAGGATTCAAAAATTACCCGTGTTTTGGGGTAAAAAGCATGCGCAAACTTACAAACCAAGCAATATTTCTTCAGGCGATTTAGCACCAAACAACATCTTGCTTGGATTTTCAAGCATATCTTTCACTTTAACCAAGAATCCAACCGACTCGCGTCCATCAATAATGCGGTGATCATAGGATAGGGCTACGTACATGATAGGTCTGATTTTTACTTCTCCATTAACTGCTACAGGTCGGTCAACAACATTGTGCATTCCTAAAATAGCACTTTGAGGAGGATTAATGATTGGTGTACTCATCATACTTCCAAAAACACCACCATTGGTGATGGTGAAGGTGCCACCCGTCATTTCTTCAATGGTAATTTTATTTTCTCTTGCCTTAAGTGCTAAATTCTTGATGCCATTTTCTATATCTGCTAAACTCATTGCCTCGGCATTGCGCAGAACAGGTACTACCAATCCTTTAGGTGCACTCACAGCAATTCCAATGTCGCAATATTTGTGGTATACAATCTCATCTCCATCAATCATCGCATTCACAGCGGGGAATAATTGAAGCGCCTCTGTTACAGCTTTTGTAAAGAAACTCATAAACCCAACATTTACACCATGCTTTTCCTTAAACGCATCCTTGTATTTTGCTCTGATAGACATAATGGCACTCATGTCTACTTCATTGAAGGTAGTGAGCATAGCAGTTTCATTTTTTACGGCCACCAATCTTTGTGAAAGTTTCTTGCGCAATGATGTCATTTTTTGACGGTCAGTATCGCGAGTTATTTCATCGGCCGCAGCTGGTTTAAAGCCTTTGGCCATTAAATTAAGCACATCAGATTTTGTGATTCTACCATCCTTTCCGCTTCCTTGAATGGCCGCTGCTGGAATCTTATTTTCGTCTATCAGTTTTTTAGCAGATGGGGAAGGTGTACCTTTGGCATAACTTTCCTTCACAGGTTTATCTACGGCAGGCGCAGGTGCTGCGGCAGGTTTACTCTCGGTAGCGGGCTTAGCTGACGCGGCTGTTTCGTTGTTGCTTTTATTTGCAGGAGCTGCCACAGCGGTATCAATTTTACATACAATATCGCCAACCTTCACAGTATCACCCTCTTTGGCTAAAATACTTAATTGACCCGATTCCTCGGCATTTACCGTGAGCGTGGCCTTATCAGAATCTATTTCACATAGCTCTTCATCTTTCTCAACTACATCACCTTCTTTTTTTAACCAACGTGCAATTTGTACTTCTGTAATGGATTCTCCCGGACTGGGAACTTTTATTTCAATAATCATAACTTTAATGTTTTAAATGGATAAGATATTTTTTAGGCACTTATAGCAACAGAGGCAAAAGCTCTGTCAATAATTTCCTGTTGTTGTTTAACATGCGTTTTTGAAGATCCGGTGGCAGGGCTTGCGCTCTCCTTTCTTGAAATAACCTGCAAATCTAATTGTCTCAAAGTTCTCAGCATATATGCCCATGCTCCCATATTCTCTGGCTCTTCCTGCACCCAGGTATATTGCTTTACTTTGTTGTATTTCTTCAGAATATCGTTGATTTGATTTTTCGGGAAAGGGTACAACTGCTCGAGTCTGATGATGGCAATATGCTCGGCATTTGTTTTTTCTTTACGTTCCAATAATTCATAATATATTTTTCCTGTACAAAGTATCAATTCTTTTACTTTGGCAGGATTTGCAGCATGATCATCAAACACCTCTTTAAATCCTCCTTCGGTAAACTCTGCAATTGTTGATACACATTTTGGATGACGCAGCAAGCTCTTTGGCGTAAATGCAATGAGCGGTTTTCTGAATGAGCTGTGTAATTGTCTGCGTAGGCAATGGAAGAAGTTGGCAGGAGTGGTTACATTTACAACATACATATTATTTTGAGCGCACAAATGAAGGAAACGCTCCATGCGGGCACTGCTGTGCTCAGCACCTTGCCCCTCATAGCCGTGAGGCAAGAACACACAAATGCCATTCATTCTTCTCCATTTGTCTTCAGCGGCAGATAGGTATTGATCAAAAATAACTTGAGCACAGTTGTTAAAGTCACCAAACTGCGCCTCCCAGATGGTAAGCCCGTGAGGTGTTGCCATGGCATAACCGTACTCAAAACCAAGCACACCATACTCAGAAAGTAAAGAATTATAAATATCAAACTTTGCTTGAATTCTCTCCAAATTATTGAGCGGTACATACTCCTCCTCGCTATCTTCAAGCTTGATTACAGCATGTCGGTGAGAAAACGTGCCACGTTCAACATCCTGTCCACTGAAGCGAATTGGATAATTTTCACTCAACAAGGTGCCGTAGGCTAACAACTCGCCCATTGCCCAATCTAATCTACCTTCACCTTCAAGCATTTTTTGTCTGTCCTTTAAAATGCTTTCAATTTTGTTGAAAAACTTTTTGTTGGCTGGCACACGAGCTATTTTTTCGCCTATGTTAAGCAATAGTTCTTTCTTTACAGCAGTAACAGGTGATTGGTCAAAGTCATGATCCTCGTCCATACGAAGTCCTTTCCAAACACCGTCCAAGAAAGATGTTATTTTTGACTTACTAATTTGCTTTGCTTCATCAAGTCTGTCTTGCAAAAGCTTTTTAAAATTCTTTTCAATTTCTTTTGATTTACCTTCATCAACAGAACCTTCTGCCACTAATTTTTTGACATAAATTTCTCTTGGATTTTGATGGGCTGCAATGGCCTTGTATAAAATTGGCTGTGTGAAACGCGGCTCATCACCTTCGTTATGTCCATATTTCCTATAACAAAGTAAATCTATAAATACATCTCTATGAAAATTCTGTCTGAATTCAACCGCCAGTCTAATGGCATAAACTAAAGCTTCAACATCATCACCATTAATATGAAATACGGGCGACTGCACCACTTTTGCAATATCTGTACAATAGGTACTCGAGCGTGCATCATGATAGTTGGTTGTAAAACCTATTTGGTTATTAATAACCAAATGTATGGTGCCACCAGTTTTGTAGCCATCTAATTTCGACATTTGAATTACTTCATACACCACACCTTGCGCTGCAATTGCTGCATCACCATGTATTAAAATTGGTGCCAATTTATTGTAATCTCCTTGGTAGGCAGCATCTATTTTAGCTCTTGAAATTCCCTCTACCACAGGTCCAACAGTTTCAAGATGCGAAGGGTTTGGTGTTAAACTTAAGTGAACTTTCTTGCCACTGTCTGTGCTAATATCTGCACTGTATCCTTGATGATATTTTACATCTCCGTCAAATAAGGAGTCTTCATATTCCTTGCCTTCAAACTCGCTAAAAATATCCTCGTAGGTCTTGTGTAAAATATTGGCCAACACATTTAAGCGTCCGCGGTGAGCCATTCCAATAACAAACTCTTGAATCCCAATTTCAGCCCCTTTTTCAATTACAGCATCGAGCGCAGGAATTAAAGACTCAGCACCTTCTAAAGAAAATCTTTTTTGGCCTACAAATTTGGTATGTAGGAAATTTTCAAAAACAACAGCCTTGCTGATGTTTTCTAGCAATCGTAATTTTTCTTTTGCAGAGAGACTTGGTGTATTTTGAGTACTCTCCATGCGGTTTTGCAACCATTCCAGAATTTTTTGATTTCTGATATACTTAAACTCAACACCAATAGAATTGCAATAAGTCTTTTTACAAAAAGCAATGATGTCGCGCAATTTTGCCGGACCTAATCCAATTTGTTTGCCTGCTTGAAACTCGGTATCCATATCGGCTTCACTCAACCCAATCAAATGAATATCATCAAGCGTAGGCGTGTATTTTCTGCGCTCCCGTACAGGATTTGTTTTGGTAAACAAGTGACCGGTGCTTCTGTAGAGATTAATCAAATTAACCACCTGAAACTCTTTACTGATATTATCCGGAATCTGACTATCGGTTTCGTAGTTTTTTCTTGCAAACTCAAATCCTTCAAAAAAACTTCTCCAACCCTGCTCAACCGATTCAGGATTATTCAAATACTGTTTGTAGCTATCTTCTATAGCTTCTAGGTGCCCATTACTCAAATAAGAAAACTTATCCATACTTTAATTTTAAAGAAACGCAAAGTTATAATTTAATACCGAATTGCGGTAAATTTTAGTTCGAGAAATATATGTACTGCATATTTCAGAAAGTTTTAATATTTCTCTCAAGAAGTCATAGTTCGGGCGAATTGATAAATCATGCTGACAATCAATAAGAGAAACATTTACTGAAACTTGTTTAACAGAGTAAATATAATACACTATCATAATTTGAAACACACCGTGCATTCGTCAACAAAGTGCGTAATTTTTTGTTTCAATTGCCAATCTAAAATTCATAATAAATCTTAAACGTTACATACTTCATCGGCTTTTCATATTTTAGCGTTTTGTTATTTGATTCATATGGCGGGAAATACCTTCGGAAATTTATTTAAGTTAACCACTTTTGGCGAAAGTCATGGACCGGCCATAGGCGGCATTATCGATGGTTGTCCTGCAGGTTTAAATATTGATGTTGATTTTATACAGCATCAACTTAATAGAAGGCGCCCCGGGCAAACTGTGCTCACAACACAGAGAAATGAAAAAGACAAGGTTCATTTTCTCTCAGGAATATTTGAAGGAAAAAGTACCGGAACTCCCATTGCTTTTGTGGTAAACAACGAAGATCAAATTAGCAAAGATTATGATCATATCAAGGATGTTTTTCGTCCCTCTCATGCCGATTACACCTACACGGAAAAGTATGGTCACAGAGATTATCGGGGCAGCGGTAGAGCTTCGGCACGAGAAACGCTGAGTAGGGTAGTGGCCGGTGCTATTGCCCAGCTGTATCTCCAGCAATATGGCATTACCTGTCGGGCTTTTGTATCACAAATTGCTTCGGTGAAAATCTCCGAGTCGGCCTTAGAGCTTGACTTTGAAGAAGCTGAAAATAACATGGTCAGATGTCCGGATAAAGATGCCGCACTAAGAATGATTCAATTGATTGAGGAGACAGCTCTTAATGGCGATACTTTAGGAGGTATGATTACTTGTTATGTGCAAGGTGTGCCTGCCGGATTGGGTGAGCCTGTATTTGATAAATTACATGCAGAGCTAGGTAAGGCCATGTTAAGTATAAATGCCGTGAAAGGATTTGAATATGGCTCAGGATTTGGTGCTGTGCTAATGAAGGGTTCAGCGCATAACGATGAAATGATTAAAACAACTGGAGGAGTTCAATTTAAATCAAATCATTCGGGTGGTATTCAAGGAGGCATAAGCAACGGTGCTCCAATCTATTTTAATGTTGCCTTCAAACCGGTGTCTTCCATTAAGGCAAAACAATCTACCATTGATAAACAATTGAATCCGGTTGAGATTGAGATAAATGGAAGGCACGATGTATGTGTGGTACCAAGAGCTGTGCCCATCGTTGAGGCAATGTCGGCACTAGTGATCATAGATGCACTCCTACTGCAAAGGGCATCACACCCCAAATTTTAAGGCCAAGTAATCTTGCCTTGTTTACTCATAAGTCTTACAATTTTTCTTTGCTTACGATAAATTTTGTTGTCGGGGGTTAAAGGGGTAAATTTTCTGGGGTTGGGAAAACAAACTACAATAAGCGCTGCCTCTCCGCGTTTCAATTCGCGGCAAGATTTATTGTAATACGCTTGCGAAGCTGCCTCTGCACCATAAATGCCATCGCCCATCTCAATTACATTCAAGTAAACCTCCATGATGCGATGTTTACTCCAACACAATTCAATTAAAAAGGTAAAATAAACTTCGAGTGCTTTGCGCACATAGTTTCTGCCTTGCCATAAAAAAACATTTTTAGCTACTTGCTGAGAAATAGTACTACCGCCTTTTATAGGTCTCTGATCTCCGTGTTTGCTATTGTATTCCCAAGCTTTTTTCATCGCTTCAAAATCGAATCCATTGTGATTTAAAAAGTTACCATCCTCTGCACAAATGGCGGCAAGTGGCATTTCTTTCGACATCTC
>JALRAS010000047.1 GCA_023262495.1 Bacteroidia bacterium
GGTTAATGCCCATACTTCTTGAAAATAGTACAAATGAGGCAATGTCGAAATTGTACAATATCGAAAGTGTAATCGGAATAAATGCCCATAAAACAATAACGTTCAAAGGTTTGTATGACAATTGTGCATAATTTAAGGGTATGGTTCAGTTTTTGACAATGTAGAATTCTTTCATTAATATTTTATAAATAAACCCTACATTTGCACCCCTTAAATTTGAAGAATTAAATTTGAGCGAATTACAAGAAATTAGATAAAAATATCCCTATGATAGACTTTATTAACAAGACCATTTCAGGACTGTTTGGTAAAAAATCTGACCGCGACATCAAATCCATTGAGCCGATTGTTGCCAAAATTCATGAATCTTACAAACTCATCGAGCAACTCAGCAACGATGAATTACGCAATAAATCGAATGAACTTAAATTGAAGATAGCCGCTGCTGTTGAAGCCGAGGAGTCGAAAGTGAAAGAGCTAAAAGCAAAGGTTGAAACCGATGAAATTATGAGTGTAGAGGAGAAGGAAAAAGTTTATGCCGAAATTGATGCACTCAACAAAACTATTACCAAAAAAATTCAAGTGGCATTGGATGACATTTTGCCTGATGCATTTGCCATTGTGAAAGAAACAGCAAGAAGGTTTAAAGAAAATGATGCCATAGAGGTTACTGCAAGCGCAATGGATCGCGAGATTGCATCTAAAAAAGGAAATGTTACCATACAAGGTGATAAAGCGCATTACAAAAATCAGTGGATTGCAGCCGGAAATACCGTAAAATGGGATATGGTGCACTACGATGTGCAGCTTATCGGTGGTATTGTGTTGCATCAAGGTAAGATTGCCGAAATGGCAACCGGTGAAGGTAAAACACTAGTTGCAACGCTGCCAATGTTCTTAAATGCGCTGAGCGGCAAAGGCCTCCATGTGGTTACGGTAAACAATTATTTATCCAGACGCGATAGCGAATGGATGGCCCCCTTGTTTGAGTTTCACGGTTTAAGAGTGGATTGCATCGACCTGCACGAGCCTAATTCTGATGCCCGCAGAAATGCCTACTTGGCTGACATAACATACGGCACCAACAACGAATTTGGTTTCGATTACCTCAGAGATAACATGGCCCGAAGCCCTGAAGATTTGGTGCAAAGGGTGCACAACTTTGCCATAGTGGATGAGGTGGATAGTGTGTTGATTGATGATGCCAGAACGCCTTTGATCATTAGTGGACCAACTGCTAAAGGTGATATTCATGAATTTCAAATGCTTAAGCCGCAGGTAGAGAAATTGGTAAGTGCGCAAAGAAACTACATCAACAGTGTGCTGGCTGAAGCCAAAAAATTATTTGCCGAAAATAAACTTGATGATGCTGGTATTGCGCTGCTCAGAGCATTCAGAGGTTTGCCGAAAAATAAGGCATTAATTAAATTCTTGAGCGAGCAAGGAGTGAGAGCGCAATTACAAAAGACAGAAAATTTTTATATGCAAGACCACGGTAAGGAAATGCATAAAATTGATGCCGAATTGTATTTTGTGATTGATGAAAAGAATAACAGTATTGAACTTACCGATAAAGGTATTGAGTTGATTTCTAAATCAGCCGAGGACGCCAGATTTTTTGTGCTCCCGGATATTGGTTCCGAAATTGTTGACATCGAAAAATCATCAATGTCTGCTGAAGAGAAGCTGGCCAAGAAAGATGATTTGATGCGCGATTTTGCCATTGCCTCTGAACGTGTACACACCGTAAATCAATTGTTGAAAGCATACACATTGTTTGAGATTGATGTTGAGTACGTGGTGATGGACAACAAGATTAAAATTGTAGATGAGCAAACGGGCCGTATCCTCGATGGTAGAAGATATTCAGATGGATTGCATCAAGCCATAGAGGCAAAGGAAAATGTAAAGGTGGAAGCAAGTACACAAACTTTTGCAACCATTACGCTGCAAAATTATTTCAGAATGTACAACAAATTGGCCGGTATGACCGGTACTGCCGAAACAGAGGCAGGTGAGTTTTGGGATATTTATAAGCTTGATTGTGTGGTAATTCCTACAAATCGTAAAATTAGCAGAAAGGATGAAGAAGATTTGGTATACAAAACCAAGCGCGAAAAGTACAATGCCGTTATCGATGTCATTGTAAAGGAAACAGAAAAAGGCAGACCTGTGTTGGTGGGAACTACCTCCGTAGAAATTTCAGAATTGCTGAGCCGCATGCTCAAACTCAAAAATATCAAACACAATGTGTTGAATGCCAAATTGCATCAGCGTGAAGCGGAAATTGTAGCGCAAGCCGGACAAGCCGGAACTGTTACTATTGCTACCAACATGGCAGGTAGAGGAACAGATATCAAGTTGGGCCCCGGAGTGAAAGAAGCAGGTGGTTTAGCAATCATTGGTACCGAAAGACACGACAGCAGAAGGGTTGACCGTCAGTTGCGAGGACGTGCAGGCCGTCAGGGTGATACGGGATCTTCTCAGTTTTTTGTTTCCTTGGAAGATGATTTAATGCGTCTCTTTGGTAGTGATAGAATAGCCAAATTGATGGACAGGATGGGTATTGAGGAAGGTGAGGTGATACAACACAGCATGATTACCAAGTCGATTGAAAGGGCGCAGAAAAAAGTAGAAGAGAACAACTTTGGTACAAGAAAAAGGTTATTGGAATATGACGATGTAATGAACAGTCAACGTGAGGTGATATACGGGAAGCGCAGACATGCTTTATTTGGTGAACGTTTATCAATTGATATTGCCAATACAATGTACGATGTGTGTGCCGATATCATCAAAGAACATGCAGATGCCAAAGATTATGAGTCGTTCAATCTTGATTTGATTCGTAACTTCTCCATCGAGAGCCCTATCGCAAGGGAAGAATTTTTAAAGGGTGGCAAGCATTTGGAGGATACTGTTTTTGATGCTGCCTATGCGCACTACCAGCATAAGTCAAAGCAAATTGCTGAAAGTGCCTTCCCGGTTGTGAAAAATGTGTACGAAAAAAGTGCACACATGTATGAAAACATTGTGATTCCTTTTACCGATGGCATGAAGACCATGCAGGTGCTTGCGAATCTAAAAAAAGCATACGAAACGCAGGGCAGGGAGCTCATTACTTCTTTTGAAAAAGGAGTGATTCTTGCTATTATTGATGAAGCTTGGAAAGAACATTTGCGTGAACTAGATGAGCTGAAGCAGTCGGTGCAAAATGCTGTGTACGAGCAAAAAGATCCTTTGTTGGTGTATAAGTTTGAATCATTTGAATTGTTCCGTCAAATGATTAACAAACTTAATCGCGATATCACTTCATTCTTGGTGAAAGCTTATCTGCCACAGGAAAATCAGCAGCAAGTGCGCGAAGTGCAAACCACTACCACACAGGCACCTCAGAGATATCAAACCAATAGAACTGATGATACACCGGGCAACATGCCGGCTCAGGGACAAGCGAGTGCCCCTGACCCTGAATTGGAAAAGCCAAAATTGCAACCTATCAGGGTTGAGAAAAGCGTGGGGCGCAATGATCCTTGCCCTTGCGGAAGCGGTAAGAAGTTTAAGCAATGTCATGGAGCTGCATAGCTCACGATCATTTTTCATTGAAAGATGAAATGAATACACCTGCTTTTATCATTGATAACGTGTGTGTGAGGCAGCGAAATGTATGAGGCAAGGTGCCGTTCATCAACTTATTTAGTAAGATATTAATAGTTGTTTTAAAGTAGCATTCAAAAATTACCTTTAGCAATATGCCCGATATTATCAATCTTTTACCGGATTCGGTTGCCAATCAAATAGCGGCAGGAGAGGTTATACAACGACCAGCTTCCGTGGTTAAAGAATTGGTTGAAAATGCTGTTGATGCCGGTGCAGATGAAATTATAGTGGTGATTAAGGATGCAGGGAAAACACTTATTCAGGTTACTGATAATGGTAAAGGAATGAGTACTACCGATGCTCGAATGAGTTTCGAAAGGCATGCTACCTCAAAAATTAATCAGGCCAGTGATTTGTTTGCTCTCCGCACCAAAGGGTTCAGAGGTGAGGCGCTTGCTTCGATTGCAGCCATTGCGCATGTTGAACTCAAAACACGTCAGGAAAGTGATGCTGTAGGCACATTTATTGTGATAGAAGGCAGTGAGGTTAAAAAGCAGGAGGCAGTGGCCTGTGCTAAAGGGACTAGCTTTTTTGTGAAGAATTTGTTTTACAATGTTCCTGCCCGCAGAAACTTTTTAAAGTCAGACTCTGCTGAAACATCAGCCATCATTGATGAGTTTGAACGCGTGGCACTTACGCACCCCGAAGTGAGTTTTACACTTATCAATAACAATAGTGAAGTGCACCGACTCGAAAAATCGGGCTTGCGTCAAAGGATTGTTGCTATATTGGGTAAGGGTTCAAATGAAAAATTAGTGCCTGTTGAGGAAGCTACCGATTATGTTAAAATTAAGGGTTTCATAGGTAAGCCCGAATTTGCCCGTAAGACCAAAGGAGAACAGTTTTTTTTCATCAATAATAGATTCATTAAAAATGCTTATTTGAATCATGCTTTGATTAGGGCCTATGATCAATTGTTGGCACCTGATACGCACCCTGCTTATTTCATTTACTTTGATATCCCACCTCACGCCATTGATATCAATATTCACCCAACAAAAACAGAGGTGAAATTTGAAGATGAAAAAACTATATACGCTATTTTAAGATCAACGATTAAACGATCTTTAGGTATTTATAACATTACCCCAACAATCGACTTTGATACCGAAGCTACCGTACAAATAAACCCTCTTAGATCTGATGAGTCTGTTAAAGCGCCTTCCATAAGATTGAAAGAGGGGTACAATCCCTTTGCTGCTCCCGGTGCTAATGCCGATTTGAAAAGACATAACACCATAGATGATTGGCAAATCCCTGACCCATCGGCATTCAAAACAGATCATCCTGCCAAGGGGGCTGCACCACTGCCCAACCAAACAGCTTTTTTATTGCCCGATGAACCTCAAGAAACCATTGAAAGCAGCTTGGATGAACTATCAGGTGAGCCAATCAAAAAGACTCCCTATCAGCTGCACAAATCCTATATTTTAGGGCATATCAAAACCGGCTTAATCATTATCGATCAGCAAAGCGCGCATGAGCGTATCTTGTATGAAAAGTACATCCGTCAAATGGCACATCATCAAAGCTACTCTCAGCAATTGCTTTTTCCTTTGGTGCTTAACTTTTCTTCCAACGAGGCCGAATTACTCAATGGCATATTACCCGACCTGCATGCACTTGGATTCGAAATTGAATCATTAGGCAAAGGGACATTTGGAGTTAATGGTATTCCTCCCGAGCTGAAGGAAAATGAGGTGCAAATAAGTTTGGATAAAATGCTTAATGAATTACGTCAGCAGGGCGAGTTAAGGACAGGAAAAAAGGAATTTTTGGCCCGCTTGCTGGCTCGAAATATGTCGGTGAAGGCAGGTGAGAAGCTTACCGAGGAAGAAATGCAACACATTATTGATGAGTTGTTTGCCTGTGAATTGCCCTACCATAGCCCGGGAGGCAAGCCAACTTTAATCACATTTACTTTAGAGGAATTGGCCAAAAGATTTAGAAAGTAAATATTGCTCCATCAAGGAACAAAAAGATCATCCCATTACACGTATTCTCTTGCTCTCGCTCGCGTCCCGCGAGTGAGGCTACCATAAGGCCTCCGGCCTCTTCATGATTTTTACATGCATAATATTTATCACTACCTCAATGCTGCCATTGTAACACCTGCAAGTCATCCCAGTAAACGTGAAGCTATCCTTCGTTTTTATTAATTGTTAGCGCTTTGCTTGGCTTCTAAGTGGGATTACCCTCATAAAATCACTAGTGCGTTACATGCGCAACTTCTACTGATTAATTCGGGTTTAATTTCAAAATTTGGAATTGCGCTGCCCTGCAACCTGAAGTGTTATGTAGTATAATCTTGTTTGATTTTTTATTTGATGCGCATCTGCCACCTCCTTAAAATAGTAAAAATTATTTAAGTATTGAATTCATTTTAGCATTTAAAATAGCTATAACCTGGTTCGGAAAATATGCTCAAGTGCTGTTTGGGCTTGTTTGATAGATGTTTAATATAGCATATGTAATAAAAAAGCTGTCGATTTACGACAGCTTTTAACTTGTAAACAACTCACACTTCTACCTTTTACAACTTGACTTTTTTCGACCTAAGCAATTGGCTGCAAAAGGATGCTTTCATTTGATTAACGACACTTGTGCTAATTGTGTTAGTGAGTTTCAAAAAAAATCAACAATTGTGTCGGGAATTGATTTCATTAAGGTGTTTTAACCTATCAACTACTTTTAATTGCTATTTTTGTCACCTCTAAAATGTTATCAATTTGATTTCACTAGTTACTGAGTATCCAATTTGGTTGAGCATACTATGTATTGCTTTAGGTGTTTTGTATGCCTATTTGCTTTATGGCAAACAGGTCAGCTATGAGGGCCTTCCAAAAGGGTTTAAATATTTCATGACTGCCGGAAGAGCCGTTGTAGTGTCAATCATCAGTTTTTTATTGCTTTCTCCACTCATTAAAACAGTGCTTCGAACAGTTGAAAAGCCGCTCGTTGTTATTGCGCAAGACAATTCTAGTTCAATTGGTAGCTTGAAAGATTCGGCATTTCTGAAAAATGAATTTCAGCAGCAACTTAAGGCTTTAAAAGATGAATTGAGTGATAAATATGAGGTAAGAACATACTTGTTTGGAAGTGACATACGCGAGGAAAGGTCGCCCGATTTTGGAGATAAAGCCAGCAATATGGAAGTGCTATTTGAAGAGCTGGAAAATAGATATGCCAACCGCAATCTGGGTGCAGTAATCATCAGCAGTGACGGTCTTTATAACGAGGGAGAAAATCCACTTTACGAGAGCAATGCGCTGAAGTGTCCGGTATATACCGTTGCCCTTGGCGACACAACCGTGAGAAAAGATTTAATACTAAGCAGGGTTAACCACAATAAAACTGTTTATTCAGGTAACAGTTTTCCATTGGAGATTGTCATGCAAGCCCGCATGTTCAAAGGTAAAACAGCAAAGCTCATGGTGGAGCATAACAATAATACTGTGTATGAACAAAATATTGAAATACTCTCATCAGGATTTAGTAAAAGCATTCCGCTACAGTTGAAAGCTGAAGGAACAGGTACCTTACATTACATTGTAAAGTTGCTGCCATTAGAGGACGAGATTTCGCTTGTCAACAATGTTCAACACGTATTTATTGATGTAATCACCAACCGTCAAAAAGTGTTGATACTAGCCGATGCACCGCATCCCGATATCAGTGCATTAAGACAAACGATAGAGAAAAATGAAAGTTACGAGGCAGAATTTTCTTTGATAGGTGATTGGAGTAAAACTATTGCCGGATATAATCTTTTAATACTGCATCAATTACCCTCCTCAACCAATAATAACGCATGGCAAAAAATTATGAATGAGCTTCAGAAGTCTGATGTGTCGCGTTTATTTGTTTGCGGAAATAATACCAATTTTAATGCATTTAACTCAGCTCAAAAGGTCATGGGTATATCAGGTGTAAGGCCTAAGTTTAATGAGGTTATACCTGCCTACAACAAAGAGTTTGCTTTGTTTAATTTATCTGAGGACGCAAAAAAAGCATTTGCCTACTTTTCTCCCTTACAAGTGCCTTTTGGAAATATCCAAATTAGTAATGGTGCTACTGTTTTTTGCAATCAAAAATTAGGTGTTGTAACCACCGATCAAGCAGTGATTGCGTTTAATGAGTTGAATGGTGTGAAGGAAGGAATTATTCTTGGTGAGGGAATTTGGAGATGGAAACTAAGCAATTATCAACAAGTACAAAACCATGATGCGTTTGAGGAAATATTCGGAAAAATAATCCAATATTTAAGTGTGAAAACCGATAAGCGATTGTTTAGAGTTAATTATCAAAACACTTATAAAGAGGGTGATAACATTGAAATGGATGCTGTACTTTACAATGATAGCTACGAGCCAATTGTGGATCCTGATATCCGTATCAACATCATGAATGAAGCCGGTAAGTCATTCGGGTATCAATTTTCTAAGAATGAGTCGGCTTATTTTTTAAATATTCCCGGCCTTCCTATAGGTAATTACCGTTTTGAAGCCTCTACCAAGGTGGGAAACAAAACCCTAAAAGAGAATGGTTCATTTACCGTTAAACAGGTTAACATTGAAGCCCTGAATACCACTGCCGATCATCAGTTGCTCAATGCTATTGCACAAAAAACTGGCGGTAAAATGGTGTTTCCACAACAGCTCAATCAGCTTGCGGCACTCATTCAAAATAAAGAAGAAATTGTGCCTGTTTCATACACCGAAGAAAAGTTGCAAGACCTTGTTAACCTCAAGTGGGTATTTTTCCTGTTGATATCCTTGCTGACTGCAGAATGGTTCCTACGCAAGCGATTTGGAGGATACTAAAACCCCATTTTTATACTTGCAACCTTTTAGCGCTGCGAATTTTATTTTAGAAGAACTTCCGAATTATTTTTTTTAATTTCATTGATAATTAATTACTTTTGTGGTTGTAAGTGTTAAAATGACACAAACTAAAAAACCATCTATAAATAAGTTTGTTAATGAACTAAAATTAAAAACTATGAAAAGAAAGTTTTATACGCTCGTGCTCACCCTTTTGGTAGGTGTTTCCACAATTACAAATGCACAAAATATTACTCTCGGAAACGATACTACCCTTTGTGGTGGACAAAACCTTACGTTGAACCCATTCACCAATGTAGTTTTGTTTGAGGATTCATTAGTAATTACCTACAATGCCACGCTCGGGCAAACACAATTAGTTGGCGCTTCCAAAGTATATATGCATGCCGGTTATCAAGAAACTGCCTTTGGTCCCGTGCTTGGTTGGGTTGGTAATTGGGGGCAAGATGACGGAGTGGGGCAGATGCAAAGTTTGGGCAACAATTTTTGGAGAAAAACCATTCACGTAAGAAATTATTTTGCGTTAACACCTAATGCTCCTGTGCATGCTTTGTCAATGGTCTTTAGGAATGCAGATGGCACGCAAACAGGTAAAGATAATGCCGGTAATGATATTTTTCTTGTAATTAATCCTCCTTCGTCTGCTTTTGCAGGTGTAACGGGTTTTATCAAACGCGATAATGTACAGAGCATTTTGTGGAGCACGGGAGCAAGCACACCTAGCATCAGCGTGAGCAACTCGGGTAATTATGCGGTTGCTGTTACCGATACCAATGGTACAGTTGTATCTGATAGTATTAACGTTACTTTTAGCAATACCCAACTGAACCTAGGCAATGATGTTTCATTTTGTGGAAGTAGCTCCATAGCGCTTGATGCGGGTGCAGGATTCAGTAGTTATTTATGGAGTACGGGGGCAACCTCACAAAGTATTTTGGTAGCATCTGCAGGCACCTACTATGTTACAACCACTGTTGGAAACTGCAGTGCTTCAGACACAATTGTGGTGAGCAACAATTTGCCTAATGTGCAACCAATTAGTTTAGGCGCGGACACGGTAGTTTGCGGAAATATCTCTTTTGTTTTAAGTGCAGGTGTAACCTTATCTCCTATGGGTGATAGTCTTAAAATTGTGTACGATGCCACGCAAGGGCAAACACAATTGATTGGTGCACAAAAAGTATACATGCATAGCGGTTATCAAAGTGTTCCTTTTGGTCCGATAGTTGGTTGGGTAGGTAATTGGGGACAAGATGATGGTGTGGGCCAAATGATAAATTTGGGAAATAATTTATGGGAAATTACCATTAACCCCAATACTTATTATAACATCACAGGAAGTACTGCTTTATACGCAATTGCCATGGTTTTTAGAAATGCCGATGGTACACAAACCGGCAAGGACAATGCGGGCAATGATATCTATTTAACAGTGTCAGCCAATCCAACGAGTGCTTTCAACGGGGTGAGCGCTACATTCACAGCAAGTCCTTACACAGCTGTGCTTTGGTCAACAGGTGATACCTTGGCAGAGATTAATATAAATGCTTCAGGAACATATTCGGTGGCTGTGAGTACCGCTTCAGGTTGTGTCCTGCGCGATACCATAGCAGTTAGTTTAGGAAATATTCCATTTGTAGATGCGGGCAGTAGCCAACAAATTTGTAATGGCCAAAATTTAGTGCTTGATGCAGGGCCCGGATTTGCAAGTTATACCTGGAGCACCGGAGCAACCACTCCATCTATCACCGTGAATGCCACCGGCACCTATATCGTTAATGTAACCAATAGTACAGGTTGTTCGGGTGCTGACGTAATTAATATTGAAGTATTGCCCGAGCCGGTTGCTATGTTTACTTATTTTGTGAACACTACGGGTATTGTAAACTTTACCAGCACAAGCACTAATGCGGTAACATTTGCATGGGATTTTAATGGTGATGGTAACAATGATGCGTCAACAGCCAATCCGTTTTTTGGGTTTGTTGCACCCGGAACTTACAATGTAAGACTTATTGTGACCAATAGCTGTGGCAGCGATACAATTGTGATTCCTGTAAATACAGTAAGCAGTGTGCGCGAATACGCCAATTCATCACAATTAAAAGTGTATCCCAACCCTGCCAATGAATACCTATTCATTGAATTCGATTTGGCTTCATCAGCAGGTGTGTTTCAATACGAAATAATAGACATGATTGGTCATGTTGCTCAAACCGGACTCATGCCATCACTCAGTGGTCCTCAACGTATTCAAATTGCCACTCTGCCTTCAGGTATATATTTAATTAAACTCAAGGGAAGCGAAAACACATTCATCAAAAAAATTACTAAAAACTAATTCAATATCAACCTTTAAATCATCATCATATGAAAACAAAGTTTACCATTTTATCGGCTCTGATAGCCCTGCCATTTTCCGCTATCATGGCACAAACTACGCACAACATTAAGATTCAGCTCGACACCAAAAAATTCCCTAATTTTAATTGCAGTCTTAACTCGCCTGCAGATGGGGTAACGCCATCTCCTTTGACAGAGGTTTACATGCATTCAGGGGTATGTTGGCAAGACCCTGCTAACCCAAGCAGCGCCACTGCCGCTAGTATTTATTGTGCACAGCAAATCAGTCCGCTAAATTCTGCCGTATGGCAAAGTGTGGTGGGGAATTGGGGGGCCAATCCGCAAGCCGATGGCATAGGTCAAATGGTGAGTGTTGGAAATGGTGTATTTACCAAGGAATTTATTGTTGAACAGTACTATTCTTCGGCAGATGTTTCCACAGCAATTGAGCCGGTGAGTGGAGTTACCTCACAGCCAATGCCGCCCAACAAAGTGGCTTATACCATGGGGCTTGTGTTTCGAGATCCTACAGGTGCTATTACAGGGCGTGATTCTGACTGTAAGGATATCTTTATCTATCAATTAGACTCAGAAAGTCCTAAGGTGATTAAAGGTTCTGATATTTCTGAATGGCCTGATGGTCCTGTATCATTTATTTACGACCTTGCCGGTGTTGAAACCAATGAGTTGTTTTATGAAAGAAATGTTGCTCCCAATCCTTTAACAGGTGATATGGCTAACATCAATTTCTTTGTGCGTAACCACCAAAAAGATTTTGAAATTAATGTTTATGATGCGGTTGGACATTTAGTAAAAACAATCTATCGTGGTGAACTGCCGGCCGGTAAACAAATTGCCCACTGGGATGCCACAAACAATCAAGGCAACAAAGTTTCCAACGGGATGTACTATTTTAGTATGCGCAGCGGAAACAACATGGTAACAGATAAAATCATCGTTAACCGTTAAATACACCACACAATAAACTCCGAGCATTAAAGGGGTATGGCTTTACAATACCTTGTAGTTTCAAAGCTTAATTATTTTATAAATTAAACTATATGAATATCAGAGGGAAATTATTAGCAGCTGTTCTTTGTATATCAGCAAAGGCGCTATTTTCGCAGGTAGTAACACACACACCTAATTATGTTACAGCAAGTGATAGTATTACTATTATTTACAACGCGAGTCAAGGTAATGCAGCGCTTGCAGGAGCCGACAGTGTTTGGATTCATACCGGATTAATTACTGATAGAAGTGCTAATCCTTCTGACTGGCAGTATAAAAAACGTGCCTACGCCTTTCCCGACTCGGTGGTATTGATGACTAAAATAGCACCTAATGTTTTTCGGATTAAGTTTAAAGTAAACACATGGTACGGGTTTAATGCACAAGAAAGAGTGCGTGCTTTGGCTATGGTATTTAGAAATAGAGCAGGAACGCAAGTAGGTAAAAATGCTGATGGTTCAGACATTTTTATTCCGCTATACAACACCGGATTTTCAGCTAAATTCACTAATCCTGTCACAAGTTATATGATTAGCGGACAAAATCAAACTATTCCAATTCAAATTAGTGCAACACAAAATGCGTTTATCAATGTTTTTGTTGATGGTGTTTTGTCAGGGCAAACAAGCTCTTCCAATAATTTTAATCTTAATATAACGAGTGGTAATTATGGTGTACATTGGGTGAGATTCAGGGCTGAGAGTGGTGTAAATATTATCAACGATTCTATAAGAATCATTACTCAAACCCCTCAGGTGGTGCAAGATCCACCTTCAGGTATAGGCAATGGCATTAATCAAATTAATGACAGCACAGTTATTCTATGCTTATTGGCACCTTATAAAAATAATGTTTATGTTATTGGTGATTTCAACGACTGGAAGGTAGAGCCGCAATATTTAATGAAAAAGTCGGTCAATGGTGAGCGATATTGGTTGCAAATTAGTGGGTTAACTCCCAACCAAGAAGTGCGTTTTCAATACTTGGTTGACAATAAAATTCGTGTAGCCGACCCTCATTGTGAAAAAATATTGGATCCATTTTTAGACATTGCCATCAACCCCGTATTGTACCCCAACTTAATTCCTTACCCTGCGGGAAAAACTTACGAAATTGTTTCGGTAATGCAACCCGGACAACCCGAGTACAATTGGCAGGTGACCAACTTTCAAAAACCCGACAACCGCGACTTAAATATTTATGAATTGTTAATAAGAGATTTTGTTTCGAGGCATACTTTTAAGATGGTAAGAGATTCTATCAATTACCTTAAAAAACTTGGTGTAACGGCTGTTCAATTTATGCCTATTACCGAATTTGATGGTAATGAAAGTTGGGGGTATGGGCCGAACTTTTTCTTTGCGGTGGATAAAACTTATGGTCCCAAAAAAGATTTTAAAGAGTTGATAGACTCGCTTCATGCTAATGGCATTGCAGTAATTTTAGACATTGTGTTAAACCATGCTTTTGGTCAAGCGCCTCACGCACGATTGTGGTGGGATGAGTTTGATAACAAACCATCTAATCAAAACCCATACTTGAATAAAAACGCAACCCATGCTTTTAATGTTGGCTATGATTTTAATCACGATAGCCCATATACCCGCGAGTTTTGCGATACTGTGCTTTCTCACTGGGTTTCGGAATATAAGATAGATGGTTTTAGATTTGATTTGTCGAAGGGCTTTACTCAAAATAATACAATCAACAACGCAAACCCTGTAGGCGATTGGGGCGCCTATGATGCCTCAAGGATTTTTAATATAAAAAGAATGGCAGACAGGTTATGGCAAAGACACCCGGGCACCTACGTAATTTTAGAACATTTTGCCGATAAAAGTGAAGAGCAAGAATTAGCTGCGCATGGATGTATGTTATGGGGTAAGGCGCATGCCGAATATGGACAAGCTACTATGGCATGGCCTACGGGTTGGGATTTTTCAAATGCTATTGACTATCGCTCTACACAGCACGGATTTGCCTTTCATAACCTTGTTGGTTTTATGGAAAGTCATGATGAGGAAAGATTGATGTACAACAATAAAATGTATGGCAACGGTACAGGCAATTATTCTACAAAGGCATATAACACAAGACTCGAGCGCTTTGGTCAATCGGCTGCTTTCTTTTTCCCTGTGCCAGGTCCAAAAATGACATGGATGTTTGGTGAGTTAGGATATGATTATTCCATCAACTATCCAACCAATACTGAAGTATCGCGCACAGCACCCAAGCCGGTAAGATGGGACTACATGAACTCTCCTGCAAGGATGAAGTTGTACAAAACATATGCAGCTTTAGGGAAATTGAGAACTATAAATAATTCATTTAAGACTAGCAATTTCAATATTTCTGCCTTTGGTACACAAAAGCAATTGTATGTGAATGACCCGATTATGAACACGATTGTTTTTGGAAATTTTGATGTGGTTACACAGGATGTGTACAGCGGATTTCAACATACCGGTGTATGGTACGAGTATTTTACCGGCATTCCGTTGAATGTAACCGATGTGAATATGACCTTGAATTTAGGTCCCGGCAAGTTTAAATTATACACTGATGTGCAACTACCTCAGCCCGATATGAGTGCAACCGATAGTGTTACTGCCTTTAATGAGTTAGATGCATCCGATATGCATGTGTTTGTATCGCCAAATCCATTTTTAACCGATGTGCAGATGAGGTATTTTGTTGAGGAAAATGCGCAGGTACATATAGCTATTTACGACATGCTTGGTCGTGAGGTGAGGGTGCTGGTACATGAACAGCAATCGAAGGGAATCAATCAAGTAGTTTGGGATGGTAAAAATGAACAAGGCATGACAGTAAAACCGGGTAATTACTTCTATAGCATTAATGCCGGAACCTACACCAAATCGGGCAAACTGATGAAGTTTGAGTAGGTTAGCATATTAGTTGAATTGGTGAATATTTACAAAGGCTGTCTCAAAAATGAGACAGCCTTTTTTTTGTAAAGTATCTAATTTTATGGTATGATGCCGCGTTAGCGATTGCAGCGGATATCCATATTGTTTGGCCTTGGTGCAAGCGCGAAGCAAACAATATGATATGAGCGGAAAGCGCGGCCCGACAGAAGGAGGGAAACGCCCTGTTGATGAAACTTAAAGATAAAAAAAACGCCTCCCGGGTTGGGAAGCGTTTTTAGAGATACTTTAAAAAAAATTACTTCTTTTTGGTTGAAGCTTTTGCAACTGAATCGGCAGCCAATGAGTCGGCTTTTGCTTTTTCGATTTTTGCAAGAGAGTCGGCAACAGCCATTGCTTTTTGAGCTTCAAGTTCCATAGCAATTGAATCTTGCATGGCAATTGAATCGGCCACTTCTTTGTCTCTTTTTGCTTTGTCTTCGGCACTTGGGCCACAAGCTACCACAGCAACTGCAATCAACGCAGCAACTGAAAGAATTGAAAATGTGTGTTTCATTTTGAGTTAGAATTATTAAGTATTAACCTTTTCCTTGCCCGGCTTTAACATCTTTATTGTTCTGGTTGTTATTTCCTCCAGAACCTTTTCCTTCTCCAGCTTTAGGCTCTGCAGGTTTTGTGGCAGGCTTTGGCTTTGGTTTTGTTTTACCACCTTTTTTCTTGGCAGCGGCTTCTTCAGCAGCAAGGATAGAGTCTTGCTTCATTTTTTCCATGGCAGCATTGATTGAATCCTGAATAGCTTTTTGCTTTTCGGCTTCAATAATTGCCAATGAATCAGCGGTAACCTTGGCGATAGAGTCCATTCTAGCGGCTTCCTTCTTTGCGATTTCTTCTGCGCTTGGTCCGCAAGCTACGATTAACATTGTTGCAGCAATTGCAACAGAATAAATTACTTTTTTCATTTTTGGTTGTGTATTTAGGTTAATTTTTGCGCGCAAAATTAATAATTAAACGTTACAAAAAAATCTTTTTTGAAATTATTGGTTTAAACTCTATATTTGTCGAAAATAAATAAACTAAAAAAACAAAGCATGAAAAAACAAATTTTATCGATTGCCTCGGCTATGTTCTTAGCCGGTACTATGTTTCTTGCCAGCTGTGGTAAAGAAGACACCAATGCACCTGTAATTACTCTTAAAGGTGATGCTACGATGTCTGTTGACTTCAATGGAACATTCTCAGACCCTGGGGCAACTGCAACAGATAAGGATGGGAAAGACAATGAAAGTGATATTTCTTCTTCTATCGTAACAAGTGGTACAGTTAATACCTCCTCTGCTGAGTCATACACGATAAAGTACAATGTAGCCGATGAAGCCAACAATGCAGCAACTGAAGTTACCAGAACTGTGAATGTTGTAATTAAAAATTCGAATATGTTTGGTGCATATTCATGCACAGACCAAGTTGGTGGGGGATCTGTAAGTACTTTTACAGATGTTTTAGCTGCCGGAACTCAGGCAAATTCTTTAATCTTACCAAAGTTTGCTTTTTACACTAACACTACTCCTTCTGTCTATGTTATTGTTAAAGGTACAAACGGTACAGAGATAGATATGCCATCTCAAACTGTAACAGCAAATGGCGCTACTAGAACGTTTTCTGGTACTGGTTCAATAAGTAAGGATGGAAAGAAAATAACTATTAACTACAATGAGACAACAAACGGCTCAACTGTAAGTGGTGTTAATGTATACACCAAAAATTAAATTACCCTGATTTACAAAAAGCCACTCCAAAAGAGTGGCTTTTTTTTTGCTTTAATTTTAGTTCCTTTGTAGCATGTATTGGAAGAAATATCGAGCAGTTTTCAAACAAGTTTTGTTGTTGATGGGGTTGTATGCTTTGACCCGACTGTTATTTTATTTTTTCAATTACAGCTATTTCAAATATAGCGGTAATCCGGCAGCTGCTTTTTTGTATGGAATGCGGTTTGATTTATCGGCTATATGCTGGACTAACGGTGTCTTGTTTATGGCACAATTGCTGCCTTTTAATTTTACGGTCAATAAATTTTATCAGGCAGTTTTGCAAATACTGTTTGTGCTGATTAATGCATTGGCACTGTTGTTTAATTGTATTGATATTGCATTTTTTGAGTTCATACAAAAGAGATCGACCTACGAGTTGTTTCAGGCATTATCAGGTGATAATGATGGTATGCAGCTTTTGCCGCGTTACTTAATTGATTATTGGTATGTATTACTTTTGTGGATAGGCATTGTTGCTACGCTTATATTTTTCAGAAAAAATGAAACAGCCGTTGAATTGCATCAGTCGGGTAGGTCAATATTGACTAAGCTTACCGGGTTGTTTTTGTTGTTTACTCCCTTACTGGTGTTGGGTGCAAGGGGAGGTTGGCAATACCGCCCACTCGACATGATTGGAGCTTCGAGTTATGTAACGGGTAAGCAGGTTGCTTTGGTACTTAATACGCCTTTTTGTATCATGAAATCGGCCAATAAAATGCAGTTATCAAAGTTGACATACTTTAATGATCAACAACTTAAAAGTATTTACTCTCCGTTGCATTATCCAAAAGATACAGTGGCATTTACCCGCAAAAATGTGGTGATGATTATACTCGAAAGTGTGGGCAGCGAGTACACCGGACTTGCCGATAAAAAAAAATCCTTAACCCCATTTCTTGATAGTTTATCCCAAAAAAGTATTTGCTTTACAAGGGCTTATGCCAATGGTAAAACTTCTATAAAAGGGATTCCTGCTGTGGCCGCAGGTATTCCAACCTTATTTGATGGTTCTTTTACCTACTCGGCCTACAACGCCAATGATTTTGAGAGTGTGGCTTCCCTTTTAAAAAAGAAGGGTTATCGGTCCTCTTTTTTTCATGGTGGCAATAATGGTACTATGGGTTTTGATGTATTTTCAAAAGCTGCAGGTTTCGACCGGTACTTAGGTAGAGATGAATACACCGGAGCCCCCGAAGATTTTGACGGGCATTGGGGTATTTTTGATGAGCCCTTTTATCAATTCTTTAAAAACGCTTTGGATAAAGAAAAGCAACCATTTGTAAGCTGCTTTTTCTCCCTGTCTTCTCATCATCCATACTTGGTTCCATTGCCATATAAAAACCGTTTTACAGGCAATAGCTTGGCCATATCGGGCAGCGTGCAATATGCAGATTTTGCTTTGCAGCAGTTTTTTAAGGCAGCACAACAAGCTGAATGGTACAAAAACACGTTATTTGTGATTACCGCTGACCATACCTCTATGTCTAAAAATCCCTTGTATCAGACCGATGCGGGTATTTACAGCATTCCCTTTTTATTGTTTGATCCATCGCACGAAAGTGCCTACCAGGTAAATAATACCATTCAACAAATAGACATTGTGCCTACCATATTAAATTATTTGCATTATGATAGGCCCTACTTTTCTTTTGGAAAGCCCTTTCATCCTGCTGAAGATAGCTATGCAGTATCATTCAGCGGACAATTTTATCAACTCATCAGCAATCGTTTCTGCCTGCAGTTTGATGGCGAAAAAACATGTGCGGTATTTGACATGCAAAATGATTCCTTGTTAACTAAAAACATCATCAAACAGCCCGGCCTCGACTACAGTAAGGAGGAAAAATGGTTAAAAGCCATGTTGCAAACCTATCATCAATGTTTAATTGATAATCGCATGCGCATCAAATAGAGCATGTCAAAATTAGAACGCACTTTGGATATGTTTGGTACTTGTTTTTCCTTGTGCTTTAATGATGGCAATAATATCAAATCTAAGTTCGAGATGAAGCGCCTGCTGCTCGCAATATGCTTCTGCGGCATTTTTTAATAGCTGCTGCTTCTTTAAGTGTACTGCCTCCTCGGGCTTACTTACCGTATCGTAACTGCGTGTTTTTACTTCAACAAATACCAGTGT
>JALRAS010000048.1 GCA_023262495.1 Bacteroidia bacterium
GGATGACCTTTGAATTCAATACCGAAGAAATCGTACTCTTGACGTTCCATCCAATTAGCCGCATTAAAAATACCGGTTAGCGTTGGCATCACGGCAAAATCTTTTGGAAAAAAGGTTTTAATACGAATGCGTAAGTTGTTTTCCAAACTGTGAAGTTGGTACATCATACCCAATTCGTCTTTTTGTTCGGGATAGTGCAAACCACACATGGTGGTTAAAAATCTGAATTTAAGATTTTCGTTATCATGAAGCCACTGAATTGCTGGAATTACAGCATCTTTTCTTAAGGTAATAGTAAACATGTCATAGAGTGTTTCATGACTGATCACTGCATTATTGAATTGCTCGTTGAGAGCAGCTACAATTTGTTGTTGAATTGCTTCGTTCATAGTCGTTATTGCATTCCGTATTCGTTGAGCATTGCTTTGTATTCTGGGGAGTCGCGTCTGCGCAGTGACTCGTTGTGAGCAAGTTCCTGTATGTGTAATATTCCTTCAATTACTTGTTCGGGTCTTGGTGGGCAACCGGGAATGTAGACATCAACTGGAATAATTCTATCAATGCCCTGCAATACACTGTAGGTGTCAAATATCCCACCGGTTGAGGCGCAGGCTCCCATACAAAGCACCCACTTTGGTTCAGCCATTTGTTCGTAAACCTGACGCAACACAGGCCCCATCTTTTTGGCAATGGTACCCATCACCATCAATAAATCTGCCTGGCGAGGAGAGAAACTTAAACGCTCGCTACCGAATCGGGCTAAATCATAATGTGCTCCCATAGTGGCCATAAATTCGATACCGCAGCATGAGGTGGCAAAAGGCAATGGCCAAAGTGAATTTTTGCGCGCTAATCCAACAGCTTTGTCAAGAGAGGTAGCAAAAAAACCTGCACCTTCAATGCCATCCGGTTTGTTCGCAACATTATAATTTGGTTTTTCGATGTTCGACATAAAATATTAATTTAACTACTATGACAAATAATTTGTGTTTTGGTTCATTTACTCCCACTTAAGTGCGCCCCTTTTAACAATATAAAAGAAGCCTAATAAGAGAAAACCCATGAATGCCAGCATTTCAAAAAAACCGTACATGCCAAGTTCCTTGAAATTAACTGCCCATGGATACATAAAAATAACCTCAACATCAAACAGTACAAATAATATGGCTACTAAAAAATATTTAATACTGAATGGAATACGCGCATTACCTTGCGACTCAATGCCACACTCAAATGTTTCGAGTTTGATTTTTGATTTCTTTTGAGGACCCAACAGGTGTGTCACAAACATAGTAGTGAGCACGAAACCTGCTGCAACAATAAACATCATCAAAATTGGCAGATAATCATAATAATTGCTTTGCATATCATTTATTTTTGGTGGTCAAATTTAGCAATTATCTTATTTTATCCATAGTAAATTTATTTTTTTTATCAGCATAGTTTCACGCCTTGATGGGGATTTAATATCATGGAAATACGTCATAAACAACGGTTAAACTTAACACCCTCATCAATAAAGAACTACAATTGAGCTCTTTTACCGAGTTCAATAACTTCCATGTTGGCAGGTTTACCTTGATGAAGGTCAAATCTAATTAATGTTTTAACATGATGAAATCCGTGGTTTCCGGCCGCACCCGGATTGATATGCAAATGGTTCATTTGCTTGTCGTACATGACTTTTAAAATATGCGAGTGTCCACAAATGAATATGTTTGGTTTGTAGCGTTGCATCAAGGACTTTACTCTTAGGTTATAGCGTCCGGGAGAACCTCCGATATGGGTCATAAATATCTTTATTCCATCAATTTCAAATACCAAATCTTCAGGAACAGCACTTCTTACCACGTGACCATCAATATTGCCATACACCGCTCTTAATGTTTTAAATTTCGATAAGTCATCGATTACTTGCACATGTCCTATATCACCCGCATGCCATATTTCATCACAATCTTTGAAGTGTTTGTAAACTGCGGGGTCAACAAAACCATGTGTGTCGGATAAGAGGCCAACTTTAGTCATCAATTATGGTAGAAAAGAAAATAAATTGATTATCTGTACAGCGTAACACTGCCGCTATACAACTTTTGCTCCCCTGAAGAATTTGTTAACTCAATCACATAGTTGTAGGCATCCTGTGGCTCAGTTCCACCATCCCAACCTATCTCTAATTGATTGGTGGTAAACACCTTTAAGCCCCATCGGTTGTAAATGGTCATTTCGTATTCCTTTACCGCCTGAGTCATAGGGATAAATACTTCATTTAATCCATCTTTATTGGGTGTAAAGCTGTTGGGTATAAATATGGTAAAATTGGGCTTAATCAAAACGCAGTCTTCAGTTGAATCTACACAGCCGAAGTTGTTTTCTACCACAAGAGAAATACAATAATAGGCAGGGTCCAGGTAATTGTGGAACGGTTCGAAAAGGTCTGAATTTTTACCATCGCCAAAGCGCCAAGTATATTTTTCTCCTCCAACCGACATATTTGTGAAATTAATTGTTGGATTAGAAAGTGTTGTTTCTTTGGGCTCGGCAGTAAAAATAGCATTGGGAATTCTGTAAACCGTAATCAAATCGGTTTTTTGAAGCGTACTCGTACAACCAAGATTTGAAACCGCGGTGAGTGATACAGTATACAGGCCTTCATCCTTAAAGCAGTTTACAGGATTTTGTCCAACTGCTGTTTGAGCATCACCAAAATCCCACTGCCAGTTTGTTCCGGGTATACTTGGAAGTGCGTTGAAAGTAACACACAAAGTTTGACAGCCTTCGGTAACATCTTGACTAAAGGCTGCTAAAGGTGTTGGATTAACAGTAATAGCAACCAAAGTAGGTGCTGTAACACATCCATTAGCATCAGTGGCAACAACAGAGAAACTGACGTTGCTACTTGGAGAAGGATTTGCAGAACTACCAACCATAATTGTTCCATCGGTAGTATTGGTCCAGGTGTAGGTCACAGGCGCTGCACCATCAAGGGAGGTAGCCGTAAGATTTGCTTCTTGTCCGTCACATATAGCAATAGCATTAGCTGTTGTAAGCTGAAAATTGGGTTCGGACAATGTGATGTTGGCCGAAACCGTGCACGCATTATCGTCAGATACAGTTACCGTATAGGTGCCTGCTGTGAGGTTTACTGCATTGGCAGATGTTTGCACAGGCATCGTGTTCCAACTGTAGCTATATCCTGCTGACACAGTTCCACCTGATGCGATAGCTGCTGCAGAGCCGTTGTTATATCCGTTACAAACCGGATTGTTCCCGTTTGCTGTTACAGTCAAGGCAGATTGAGGTTGTGCAATCACAGCACTAGCAGAAGCAATACAACCATTATTATCGGTAATATTTATTGTATAGTTGCCGGCAACAAGATTGTTAAAAACACCTGTATTATTGGTATTGGGTCCAACAGTATAGTTATATGGAGCAATGCCATTTGAGGCCAATACTGTGATAGCACCGGTATTGTTGCCAAAACAAGGTACATCTGTGGTGGAGGTAACAACAGCGCTCACCGGAACAAGTGGCTGTCCAATAACTACATTTACAGATACAGTGCATGCATTGTTATCCTCTACGATCACGGTATAATTTCCAGCAGCGAGTCCGCTGATTAGTGGATTGTTAGTAAGCGAGGTACCACTGATTCCGTATTGATAACCAGGAGTTCCATCGGCAGCCGCAAGCGTAACCGTTCCTGTTGAACCATTAAAACAAATTGCATCGGTTTGTGCAGCAATAACTGCCGAGAGTGGTGCAGCAGGTTGCGTAATCACAACCGCATAATTGAATGTACAGGCATTGTTGTCGGTGATTAAGATATCATAATTGCCTGAAGCTAGTGAATTGAAGTTACCGGTTGAGTTGTTTACTGCACCTAAGTTGTAGGTGTAGGGGGCTGTCCCATTTGTTCCTGCAACTTGAATTTGACCTGAATTATTTCCAAAGCAATCTACTGCTGTTTGATTAAGGGTGGCACCGCCCAAAGCAGCAGTTGGTTGCGTAATGTTTACCGGCTGGTTCAATGTACAAGCGTTGGCATCAGTTACCACCACAACATAATTACCGCTGCTTAAGGTATTAAATTGGCCGCTAACATTATTCACTGCTCCCAATTGATAGGTATAAGGACCGGTTCCGTTAGATGCGTTAACTGTAACTGTACCATTATTACCGCCAAAGCATGATACATTGAGCTGCGTTGTGATGGCTGAGGTGAGCGCTGCGAGAGGCTGCAAGATAATCACAGGTTGCGTGAAAGTACACCCATTTTGATCACTCACTATCACATTATAGTTACCTGCTGACAATCCTGTAAAATTACCGGTGGCATTCGTGTTCGCGCCAAGTGTGTAAGTGTATGGATTTGTGGCTCCGGAAGCAGCAATTGTAACTGAACCGTTGTTACCACCAAAACAACTCACAGCTGTTTGATTGGTGATCACTGCATTTAAGGCAGTTGGGGCAATAATATTAACATTTTGAATATAGGTACAACCGGTGGCATCGGTAACAGTAACATTGTAAGCGCCTGCGGAAAGGTTATTAAATGTACCCGTTGTATTGGTTACATTATTTAAGGTGAATGAGTATGGTGCATTGCCATTGTTGCCTTGAAGTGTAAAACTACCTGTACTGGTACCTATACATAAAACGTTGTTCTGCACCACAATCAATGCTCCAATACCGGTGGCGGGTTGTGTTATGTTTGCAACCACATTCGCTATGCATCCGTTTGCATCGGTGACGTCAAAACTTTGATTACCTGCCGAGAGACCTGAAAATATTCCTGTACTATTATTACTGGCAGAGTAGGTGTATGTATAAGGAGCTGTTCCACCTGTTGCATTGAGCGTAACTTCGCCCGTAGATGCACCAAAACAGTCAATATTCACTTGAGCGGCTATACTCAAATTAAGTGCAGTCGGCTCATTCATTGTTGCATTGAAATTAGCGGTACATCCATTGGCATCCTGCACCGTTATTGTATAGTTACCTGCAGCTATTCCATTGAAAGGGTTGCTACCAAAAGCACCTGAATTTATAGAAAAAGTGTAAGGTGCTGTTCCATTGGCACCTGAAAATTCAAATATCCCGGTGGCATTACCATTGCAATCAACATCGGTTTGGTTAAGCACCGAACCTGTTGGTGTGGTAGGAAGTAAAATTGTTACCTGTACCGTTGCTGTGCAGTTGTTGGCGTCCTTAACGGTAATGGTATAGGTTCCCGCTGCTAAGTTATTGAATGTTCCGCTCAACTGATAAGCACCATTACCAAGTTTGTACGTGTAAACCGGTGTACCATTACTACCCGCAACTGTTACACTTCCCGTTCCAACACCTGTACAAGGTATATTTGTTTGTGTCACAATGTTTACAGAAAGTGGTAAGGGTTCGTTGATTTGAATTACAAGAGAAGCTGTACAACCATTGGCATCTTTCACATATACAGTATAGTTGCCTGCACTTAATCCGTTTGTTTGAAAGGCAGCACCATTGTTAGCAGGTAAATAGTTTACTCCATCGGTTGAATAAGTATAGGGACCTGTTCCACCACTTCCGATAATCCTATAATTTCCTGTTGAGCCACCTGCGCATCCAACATTATTCTTAAATATTAAGGTGACTGAGAGCGGATTTAAAGGTTGAGTTATGGTAACTGGAAAAGGAACCGTACAATTGTTGGCATCTTGAATAACAACGGTATAAGTGCCTGCTGAAAGGTTACTAAAAGCGTTGGTGGGACCGAAAGGTCCGTTGTTAAATGAAAAGTTAAACGGAGGATTGCCATTCGCTGTTGCAATTGAGAAACTTCCATTGTTGCCTCCATTACATAGCACGTTCACCTGATTTGTAACACTGGGAATGAGTGATCCGCATCCCAATACTATAATATTGTTTGGCGTTACAGTTGTAAAAACGAGCCCATCACAAGCATTACTGCCCCATGAGCCGGCAAAACCATCTGATACCGGTGCAATGCCTACACCTAAGGAAGCTCCTGCATTACTTCCTACGGTTACACTGAAGCAAAAAGTCCAAGGCCCTGCCCCAGCATCACCAAAATCATCCCAAGGAATACCGTTGTTGTTTAAGTCGAAGAAAAATCCGGGACCAACTGTGCCCACATTTGGAGGAGGCACATTAAAGGTATTGGCCACCCATATCCACTGACCACCACCACCGTTTAGATTTCCCGGAGGAGTCGTTGGTGTAATTGATCCTGGCAACCATCCCGCACCTAACTGAATACTAAAACCTTCTAACCAGTTAGCCCCAGCTTGTGTATATCCATTTACCGTGTAACAGTATGTAACCACTGTTCCCGGAGCATATCCACCTCCTACCGGTTGTGGATTGATGGTAAAATTAACGCTACCAACACAAGGTTGTGCTGCTACTTTGAGGGTTGAGAGCAGAAGCAAACAACCAAAAATACCAATAACGCAATTTAAAAGTTTTCTTATAATCATATTTCCTATCTCAAAACCTTAACATTCCCCACATATTCGAAGTCTTGGTTTTGTGTATCTTTCATTTTAATTTTATATACGTATACGCCTTGCGGAGCGTTAGCGCCATCCCAAGAAATACCTCCCGTACCTGCCCTTGAAAACATTACACGCCCCCAACGATCAAATATTTCGAGGTTACAGGCTTGTATGTAACTTCCCTTGATTTCGAATTCATCATTTAAACCATCACCATTAGGGGTGAATGCATCAGGAACATAAAAGGTATAGTATGGAAGAATCACAATTTTGGCTTGTGCACTGTCAATACAGTTATGGTTATTCTGAGCAACTAGGCGAATGGTGAATATACCGGTATCTCTGTAAGTGTGATGAGTTATATCTTGACTAAACAAAGAATCGGAGTCCCCAAAGTTCCATTGGTAACTATCTGCTTCTCTTGATAAGTTGGCAAGCTGAATGATGGGATTTTGAATATCGGTGCTAGTTGGATTGGTTGTGAACGCTGCGATAGGTTGAGGAAATACTTCGATGTAATTTTCCCATGTAACCGTTTTTCTGCAACCCTTATCGGTAATCACAGTTAGAGTAACAGCATAAGTTCCAGGGTTGTTGTAACAGTGATCAATCAAAGAGTCGTTTTTAGCAGTTTGCTCATCGCCAAAATCCCACTCTCTGTATGCATTGATGCTGCCCGGAGGATAAAGTGTTAAATCAGTAAAAGTAGGGCAGAAAGTTTGACAAGCTGAAGAGGCGTTTTTAGTGATTAGTGGCAATGGTGAGCCATAAACTGTTACCTCTACATCCTCGCTGACGGTACATCCAAGGGAATCGGTAACAGTAACTGTGTATGTTGTTGTAATATCAGGAGCAACCAAGGCGCTATCATTACTAATATTTCCAGGCATCCAATTAAAATTAAGGGTACCAAAACCTCCTGAAGCAAATGCAACAAGTGTGGTATCGAATGTTTGACAGATAAATAAATCAGCATTGGCTGTAAGTGCAATTGAGTCGGGCTCTATAATAGTAACAGCATTGGAAGCCGTACACCCATTATTGTCACTCACCTGAACTGTGTAATTACCTGCGGGTAAATTGTTGGCTAAGGGGTTATTTTGGACTGGATTTGAATTCCAATTATAGAAATAAGGCCCCACGCCCCCTGCAACCACAGCTGTAGCAGTGCCATTCGACTGCCCATAGCATGTTACAGGTGAGAATGACCCAATTTGCACTGTCAACAATTGAGGTTCAGTGATGGTATCCGGAAAGGTAACAAAACAACCATTGGCATCAGATACAGAGAAAAGGTAAGCATTTGCAGTGAGGTTATTGAAATTGCCAGTTGATGAATTGGTGATTCCACTGCTAAAGTCATATGGCGCAGTGCCCCCGGAGGCAGTGAATGATGCCGAACCATCATTATTACCAAAGCAAGAAACATTGTTATGTGCAGTTTGAACTATTGACAATGGCTGAGCAGGTTCATTAAGTGTAACCTGAACCACAGCGCTACAACCGATGGCATCTTTGATGGTAATATCGTGCGTACCTGCAAATAAATTGCTAAAAATACCTGTCAAACTGGTATCATTATTTAAAAAATATGTGTACGGTGGGGTTGAACCGAAACCAAGCACTTGTAAACTTCCTGTGGGCACATTTTTACATAGTAAATCAGTAGTTGATATAATGTTGGTGTTAAGCGCTCCTTGCTGTGTAATTGTTGCTGTGGCTGTGGCAATACAGTTATTGGCATCGGTTAGGGTAACAGTGTATGTACCAACAGGTACATTAAATGCTGAATCGCTGTTTGTTGGAGGAATAGTATTCCAAACAAAGTTGAAAGGAGCAAGCGCGCCCGAGGCAGTTGCACCTAGGATTCCACCTTGACCTGTTAAACAATCGGCATTTTGCGCACCTGCTGTAACTACAGGGTTAGAGATATTCACAAAAATTGTATCACTGTATGTAAAACTGCTGCTTTGAGCCGTTCCCCCGCATGTGATACTTGACACTGAAGCCACATAAAAAGTATTTTGGGTAGGATTAACGGTTACTGTTGCACCTGTGCCTATGGTTGCACCAGCTGCATTGGTCCAGGTAATCACACTATTTGCCTGAACACCAAGAAATACGGGTGAAAAAGGAACACTTGAAATGGCATAATTATTACCTTGTGGTGTAAATCTCATCCCTTCCATTGAGGTTGACCATTGAGATCCTGCGTTTCGGCCGGCAACAATTGCAGCTAACGTGCCGGTTGCGTTTTGCACACCGTGAATTGCTTGACCACCATTCCATGATGAACAAATAGGTTTGTTTCCGATATGCGTTTCGGCATAATTACCATTTTCATATAAAATGATTTGGTTACCAAAGCAAAGACTCGTACAACTAAACATTGGGTTATCCCATTGCACAACAAATTTTCTGTTGGGGGCTGTTCCAAATGAGGCATATAGGATTGATCCGCCTACACCGGGATTAACATCTTGCCATGGCCCCATGATGACATTGGTAGGATTTCCCGGATTGGGGCAAGCATTGTTGATGCTCCAAGGCGAATAGCCGCCTGCGCCTGATAAATTGAAAGTTATATATCCATTAGTGGAAATCAAGCATTGGGTGTAGTTGGTACCGTAAAAATTAAACGCGAACCCAAGATTTATTATTTGGGAATATTGATCATCAGTTAAGGTAATACCTGTGGCTGAAACGTTAGGGAGCACATTAAGAGTGGCATTGAGGGTTAAACTGCCTCCATTACACACTGAAGTATCATTGCCTGCGAAGATTCCTGAGTTTTGCGCATTAGTGGTGACGCCAATGATGCATAAAAGCAAAGAAAGTATACTAATTTTCTTCATGGTGAGCTTTTTACTTGAAATTTATAGAACTTTTCAATTTTAATCTGTAAAGATACAATAAAAGTTATAAAAATATACAGTGGTGATAAAAATTGCCCTGGTTTTCACGTGTCTTATTGACACTAAGCGGTAAATATACTAGGGATATCGGGGATTCCCAATAACGTTAGCAAACTAAAAAAAAGAATTATCAACAGCGATTAGGTCCTATATTTCGCCAATTGCTTCTGCAGCAATCCAACCGATATTTCCGTTGTCGAGTCTAATTTTAACCCAATCATTTTGAAGTTCAATTATTTTAAAAACTGTGCCTTCATGAATCACGAACAAGTTAGTGGAAGCGTTTATTGGAGCACTCTTTACAGGCGAGGAAGCTATAATCAAGACTCCTTTGTTGATGCTGTTATCGGCATTGGTACGACTTTTGGCTAAGAAATAAAATATTCCGGTGATTATCAGCAGGCCAATTGAAAATCCGAAAAATGTTTTCTTCAATGACGACTGCCTTGCCAACTGAAAAAATATCAACGAAACAAAAACCAACGCAAAGTTAATTATCATGTAGTTTGCCCATGTGTCAGCAGTTTTAAAATTGACGATATTTTTCCAAGTTGAGGTGACCACAAATTCTGGCATAGGTTCAATTTTATCGATGGTACGGCTATGAGCTAATTTCAGATTGTGCATTAAGTCCTCCTCATCACCAATCAATTTCCGTGCTTTCTCGTAATATTGAATGGCCTTTCCGATACTATCGGTTTTGTAGTAACAATTACCGAGATTATACAGCACCTCGGCAGCCACCACATCATTATTCAAAATTTGCTTGTAAGATTGAATTGCAGCATTATAATTTTGATTTTTATATGCTTTTTGAGCATTGATATAGAGCGCATTATTTTCAATAGCATACGCAGTGTTACATGCTATTGATGCCCAGAATATAATTAAAAAAGAAAGAATATGTTGAAGTTTCATGAGCATCGAATTTACTTTTTAAGTTTAGCTTCCAATTGTGAAATGAGCTCTACTGATTGATCATAGGCCTCTTTCATTTTCTGTTCATCCTTTACCGGTGCAAATCTTGCAAACTCACATTTTTCCAATAGCTCTAGTACCCGGGCAATAGTTTGATTGTCGATGGACCTTTCTTGCAAGTTGGATTTAATTTTTTCTTTATTCAGTTCGGCCGGACTCAATGAAAGTTTGTTTCCAATGTACCCATAAAAGGCTTTGAAAACCTCTTCGAAGAAAGCGTTGTACTCATTATTTTTAAGGAACTCAGCGGCCGATTTTAATTGCTTCTGTGCCATTGAACTGGCTTTTCTTTTTCTGCTTCCAATAATGTCGGCATGATCTTTCTTATATTTTTGAAACCATAGTAAAAAGCCGAGATAGAGAAGAGCAGGAATAAATAGAAGAATCCAAAAAAACGATGATCCGAACAAGGCATTTTGTGTGTGTATAAATATTGGCAAATTGGTTTTTATATATCTAATATCATTGCCAAGCTGTTTCACATCTTCTTTTTCCGCCCCTCTAGTGATAGACATGCCATCGCCACCTTGCCCCTTGGCCACCTTGAGCGTAAAATCAGGACCAGGAACTGTTACATATTGAGCTTTTTGAGGGTCGAAATAGGAGAACGGTAAGGGAGGAATGGTATAACTTCCTGCAAACCTTGGAATCAATAGGTAATCGAAGGTCCTTGATCCTTTTACACCATCTACACTCACATTAATTTTATCTGTTATTTTAGGGTCGTAGGTTTCAATATCGGCAGGCAAATTGAGTTTGAATGGTTCCAGCAACTTTAGATTACCCTTTCCGCTAATGGTGTATGATAAATTACACGCTTCATCGGTTTTTAATTCACTATTTTTAATTGACGCCTCAATACTCAGCTGCCCAACGGCACCATTGAAATCTGCAGGTCGTCCTTTTTCCGGCAGCGGCATCACCTCAATTTTGAGTGGTTTGCTTCCAATAGTAAGTTTTACGTCTTGATATCCTCCACCAAAAAATTGATCAAAAAAGTTGTTATTTTTAGATTTGGCTTTTACCCTTGTAACCACCTCCATTTCTAATGGGTCAATGGTAAGTGTACCGGCTCTTTGAGGAATGAGTATTGTTTTCTTGATTTCAGCCACCTGAAATTGAATCCCATCGAGCACCTCAGCGTGCAGTTCTGATTGTCGGGTTGGATTGGGAACCTCCTCCGACCAAAAACCATTAAAAGATGGAGCTTTAGACAGTGCATTGTCAACAATATTTAGCCGTGTATACACTTTGAAAACCACCAACAGCTGTTCTCCTTGATATACCTTACTTTTACTCGCACTTGCAATCATAAATATGTTGCTTTCCAGATCTTCCGGGTAGGCATTGCTGTTATTTCTTGCATTATTGTTATTTCCTTGAGCCGATTGCGGATTACCTTTCCCGACTTCAATTGCAAAGGGTTTACTGCTGAATACTTTATTCCCTACTTGTATGCTCGCTGCTCCTATGGTTAATCTTCCCTCTTTTTTAGCTGACAAAATGTAAGAGAGGGTTTGACTTTGAGAAACACTACCATTGATGATTTGCACGCTACTTGACTGATTAGGACCACTCAATACTGCGAAATTGGAGAAGTCGGGAGGGTTAAAGTTAGCACCGGTGGTGTTTAGTGTGAAACTTACTTGAAATTGCTCACCAACAACAACACGGTTCTTACTCACACTGGCACTGAATGAAACATCCTGAGCGGAGCTGAATTGAACAAATAAAATGCTCAATATTATGATTAGCCTGAGTGGCTTTCCTATAAATAAGTTATCTTTAAGCATGTTCATTTAAAATTCTTTCTTAATGTGACTACCAATCTTTCTCTATTTGTACTTGAACTCCCTGTGCTTGTTTTTTCTTAAGTTTATCATGCAAATCTTTTTCCTTATTGTTGAGCGCATTTAGAAGTCTTTCGGCATCTTCTTTACTCATCTTTGGATTTTGTCCCTCTTTCTTTTTTTCCTCTTCTCTTTTTTGATTTTTATTATCTTCATTGCTTTCCTTCTTTTCGTCCTGCTTATTGTTATCTTTTTGTTCCTGATTTTGCTTTTCCTTATCCTGCTTGTTATCCTTATTGTCTTTTTTATCCTTATTATCTTTATTTTGTTGTTGCTGCTGTTGTACTAACTTGGCTTTGGCATAGGCCAAGTTGTAGCGTGTATCATCATCATCAGGATTTATTTTTAATGCTTGTTTGTATGCATTGATACTCTCCTCATATTTTTTATTTTGCAAGTATGCATTGCCGAGGTTGTGATAGGCCTGAGACTGTAGTTTTTTATTGGAAGAAGTTTTAGCTGCAGCACTAAATTGTTCGGCTGCCTCTTCAAACTTTTTCTGCTCATAAATGGCATCGCCCAAATTAAACTGCGCTTCTTTTGAGTTTTTATTTTTTTGCAGGGCTTGTTTGTACTTCTTTTCTGCATCTGCAAATTTCTTTTCTGCGAAAAGCTCATTTCCCTTGCGAATTGTTTTATTTTCATGCTGTGCAACCGCCTCAGAAAAGTTAAGCAAGACAATCAGCAATATAATTTTGAAGAAATATTTATTTAATTGATCACACATGATTCTCATCTTTGGGCCGATTTAGATTCATTAAATAAATTTAGTTTTTGCAGCAAGCGACTTTTTCTTTCTGAGAGCATCATTTCAGCCATGAGCATCACTATGGCAGCAGCAATAAAAAACTGAAAGCGCCCTTCATAATCAGTATATTTTTTTGAAGAGTACTCTTTCTTGTCCATCTTACTCAACTCATTCATTACCACTGTAAGTGCCGATTGGCTTTTGCCGGCCTGCACATAGACACCCTTGCCGGCTGCGGCAATTTCCTTGAGCAGGTTAGCATTTAATTTTGACACAATGGTATTGCCATCGTTATCTTTTCTGTATCCAATTACGTTACCATTTGATAATACCGGCAGTGGCACTCCGGTTTCAGAGCCCATACCAATGGTATGCACTGTCATACCTTTTTCGGCAGCACTTTCAGCTGCTTTAATGGCATCGTCTTCATGATTCTCGCCATCAGTTATGATAATAATAGCTTTGGATGCCATGCTTTTAGGATCGAATGATTCCACTGCTAAATCAATGGCAGAACCTATGGCAGTGCCTTGAGTTGGAATCATATCACAGGAGATACTTTGCAGAAATAATTTTGCTGAACTGTAGTCGGTTGTAATAGGCAGCTGCACATAACTTTGCCCAGCAAACACGATGATTCCAATTCTGTCGTCATTTAGGTTATTGATGAGTCTGCCTATTGAATTCTTTGCATTTTCAAGTCGATTAGGGAGCAAATCTTGAGCTTTCATGCTATTAGAAACATCAAGGGCAACCATCACATCAATACCTTCTCTTTTTACTTCTTCCAATTTGGTACCAAATTGTGGGTTGGCAATTGCAACAATCAACAGAGCCATTGCTAAAGCATAAAAAACAAACTTCCAAAGCATTTTTGACTTGGAAATTTGTGGCAACACGTATTTTTGAAGACCTGCCTCAGCAATTTTGTTGAGTGCTTTCTTTCTCCAACGCATGACTATGAGAAACATCATGAAGAGAAGCGGAATAAGCAGCAAGCCATATAAATATAAACTATTTTCAAATCTGAATATCATATCCTAGTGGCTAGTGACGGTTTTAAAAACGGTATTTTTAAGTAAAAATTCAACTAATAAAAGTCCGAGAGCCAACATTGCCAGGGGATGAAACAACTCAGCTTTACGGGAGTATTGTTTTTCCTCGATAATTGTTTTTTCCATCTTATCAATTTCTGCGTAAATGGCTTTTAGCTTGGCATTATCTGTGGCTCTGAAATACTTACCCCCTGTAGCTGATGATATTTTTTTAAGCACCGGCTCATCAATATCAACTTTCACATAGTCGTATGCATATTGTCCATTAGGATATATTCCTACAGGAGAGTAGGCCATTCCCTTGGTTCCAACGCCAATGGTGTATATTCTAATACCAAAAGGACGCGCTAAATCGGCTGCTAATTCGGGCGCTATAGAGCCACTGTTGTTTACACCATCAGTGAGCAGAATAACCACCTTACTTTTAGCTTTGCTATCCTTTAACCTGCTTACTGCTGTTGCTAGCCCCATTCCTATGGCAGTTCCATCCTGCACCATACCTGTTTTTACCGCAGCAAACAAATTTTTTAATACGGTATGATCGGTAGTTAAAGGACATTGAGTAAAACTTTCACCGCTGAAAATAACGAGACCGATTCTGTCATCTGGTCTGTTTTCGATAAATTTTGCCGCTACAGCTTTTGAGGCCTCTAACCTGTCGGGTTTTAAATCTTTTGCCAGCATAGATGCTGAAATGTCCACCGCCAGCATAATGTCAATACCTTCGGTTCTCACATCTTGCCAACTATGCTTTGACTGCGGTCTTGCAAGGGCAACAATAAGCGCAGCAAGGGCCACACATCTCAATAAAAAAGGCAAATGTTGCAGGTAAGTTTTTGCGTTTGTTGGGTAGGTTTTGAGTGCTGACGGAATGGATATCAATAGTGCATTGGTTCGGTACATACTTTTGTAAATATACCATCCAATAAACACAGGTATCATTAATAGAAGCCACAGAAAATCAGAGTTCGCAAAACTCATTTCGCTCATGATTTCACCTCCTCCTTTTGAATCAACAATGCAGTTTGTTTGATAAAATCTACTGCTTGTTCCCAACATATTTCATTTTCATTAGGCAATGGTTGCTCTTTAGCAAACTTAACCATATCACTTAAAATAAGCAAGGCAGAGAGTTTAGTTTTAATTTGAACATCAGCAATAATTAATCTTAAACTTCTGAGAATTTCATCACTTGTCATTTCCATGGCATTGATGTTGTACCTTTTTTCGATGTACATGCGCACTGTATCCGAAACAGCAATATGATACTCTTTCACTTGTCCTTGTTGCCACAATTTCTTTGATTTGATTTGATCCAAAGCTTCGAGTGCAATTTCATGCGCAGGTCTTACTATTTGAGGCACTGCTGTATTGATTTCCGTTTTCTTCCTTTTTTTGAGGAAATAAATCAATATGGCAATTGCAATTAAACCCAATAAGCCAATCAAAATTTCATTTTGTATTTCATAAATACTCCAATCGGGATCGATAGGTCCTTTGATGGCCTTAATGGCAAGGGTGGTATCCACAGGAATTGTTTGCACGGCAATTAGCAGCGCCTCGGTTTCAAATTTTTTGGAGCTATCGTTTTTAAGTTTGAATACAAATGGAGGAATCGGGAAATAACCGCTATCAAAGGCGGTAATAGTGAGTTTTCTTTCAAATATTAGCTGATTTCCCGCTATGGAAGTATCAATTTTACCGGCACTTACCAACTCAATGTTATTGGTAATGGTATCCTTAAACTCGGGAAAAACAACCTGGGTTCCTGATTGAGCAATTACTTTAAGGTAAATATTAGCTTGCTTACCTATTTTAATTTGTTTATTGTCGATTGCCGCACTTACGCTTAATTCCTGAGCAGCTAGAGACATATTATTGGACGAAATAATAAGTATGGCAATGACTTTCAGAACAACGGTATTGATTTTCACATTCATGTTATGCTCCCCTCCTTTTAAATAATTCGATTAATGGCTTCACATAATTTTCGTGCGTGGCAATTGAGGTGTGGTCTACACCATTTTTTCTAAAAGTGGTCAAAATGTTTTCTTCTCTGCGCAGCGCTTCTGATTTATAAAACTTTCTGAATTCAGCACTACCTGAATCTACCCAAATACTTTTTCCGGTTTCGCTGTCCTGAATTTTAAGTAGTCCTACATTAGGTAGTTCCTTCTCTCTTTCATCGAATAAGCGAATGGCAACAAGGTCGTGCTTACGGCATGCAATTTTAAGCGCATCGTTAAAATTATCGTCCACAAAGTCGGATATCAAAAACGCGGTACATCTTTTTTTAATCATGTTATTAAAATAGCGCAGGGCATGCGCAATATCTGTACCTTTATGCTGTGGTTTAAACTCAATCAATTCTCTGATGATACGGAGTACATGGGTTCTTCCTTTTTGAGGAGGGACAAATTTTTCTACTTTATCAGAAAAGAAAATCACCCCAATTTTATCATTGTTTTGCATAGCAGAGAATGCTAAAACAGCACACAATTCTGTAAGTAAGTCTTGCTTTAATTGTTTTCGTGTGCCAAAGTTTTCTGATGCACTTACATCGACAAGTAACATCACAGTCATTTCCCTTTCCTCCTCGAAAACTTTCACAAATGGGTGGCTAAAACGTGCTGTTACATTCCAATCGATTGTTCGTATATCGTCACCGGCCTGGTATTCGCGAACTTCGCTAAATGCCATACCTCTGCCTTTAAACTTGCTGTGATACTCACCCGAAAAAATTTGAGTTGAGAGTCCACGCGATTTAATCTCGATTTTCCTGACCTTTTTAATTAGCTCTGACGACTCCATTCCGCTCTAAATGATAATTTTTCTTTAGGATAAAAATCGATTTAAGGAACTTCAACTACGTTAAGAATTTCGTTTATGATATTTTCGGAAGTGATATTTTCGGCCTCTGCTTCGTAGGTGAGACCAATTCTATGTCGCATCACATCAGCACAAATTGCTCGAACATCTTCCGGAATTACATAACCTCTTCTTTTGATGAACGCATAAGCTTTGGCTGCCATAGCTAAGTTTATACTAGCTCGAGGAGAAGCACCAAAACTAATCATTTGAGAAAGTTTGCTGAGTTTGTAGTCGGCAGGAAACCTTGTTGCGAATACAATATCAACAATATATTGCTCAATTTTTTCATCCATATAAACATCCTTCACCACCTGACGAGCGCGAATGATATCGGCAGGTTGAATTACAGTGTTGGGTTTTGGAAATACAGCAGAAACATTTTGCCTAATAATTTTCTTTTCATCTTCTTTACTGGGGTAGCCAATCACCACCTTTAACATAAAACGGTCCACTTGCGCCTCGGGTAGAGGGTAAGTACCCTCTTGTTCAACAGGATTTTGAGTTGCCAAAACCAAAAATGGCTCAGGCAATTTAAATGTTTGATCGCCAATAGTCACTTGTCTTTCCTGCATGGCTTCGAGCAGAGCGCTTTGTACTTTTGCAGGAGCGCGATTAATCTCATCGGCAAGAATAAAATTGGAGAAAATAGGACCTTGACGAACTGTAAATTCTTCTTTTTTCTGATTGTAAATCATGGTACCAACAACATCTGCAGGCAGTAAGTCGGGGGTAAATTGAATTCGGCTGAAGTTGGCATGTATGGTAGATGAAAGAGATTTTATTGCCAAGGTTTTTGCCAAACCTGGAACCCCTTCCAACAAAATATGTCCATTTGAAAGCAAGCCAATCATCAAACGTTCTACCATATATTTTTGACCCACAATAACCTTGTCCATTTCAAGATTGATCAAATCGATAAAAGCACTTTCTCTTTGAATTCTTTCGTTCAGTTCTCGAATATCAACTGATGTTGTTTCCATATTTTTTTCAACTTTTAATTAAGGATTGCAAATTTAGTTTTGTAAAATGTATTAGACCCGATACCCTTGTTAATTTATGTTAAGAAAAAACGGCTGAATCCCTTGATTAACAAGGCTTTCAAATGAATTAACAGTTGTTATTGAACAATGTTAAGTATTCAATTTTTTTCAAAAAATCATATTCCTGTTTTTCAATAAATAAACAATTTCTTTTCAAAGACGAACCGATAAAAAAATAGGACTAATTTTCCAATTTGATGTCCAAAATTTAAATTTTTAACTAAAGGCTGAACAAAACTAATAGGATCTTGTTTAACACTCTATTATATTATTATTAAACCATTTTCCATTTACATTTAAAACCATTTTTTATGATGAAAAAGAGATTACTAGTATTACTCACGGGATTGGGGCTTTATTCAGCCACAATGGCTCAAACAGCCAAGGTTCAAG
>JALRAS010000049.1 GCA_023262495.1 Bacteroidia bacterium
GCAAGGATCCTGATATGATACTATTACCAGGGCTGTTAAGCGTCCAATTAGGTGCTGAATTGAAATTTTCTGTGAAGATCACTGTCTGTGCAAAAACGTTGCTTGATAGACAAAAAAATAATACGACAGTCTGAATAAAACGATTGTTTTTCATACTGAATAAATTTTAGTTATTGGTTAAAGAAGCCCTATCAATACTGCACAAACTTCAACCCATTTTTAGGGTTGTATCTTTGTTTCTGCACCAGCGCTTTCTTGTACATGAGGCACAATTCCATACCCCCTCTGCTGCTTGACGCAATTTGAAGGGTTGAGATATTAAAGTCGTAGTTCACTCCCAAGCTAAAGTCCATGTAATCTATCCTAACATTAATAAAAGTTGCGTCTTGTAATCTGTAATACAAGCCGGCAACAATAGCAGTTTCTTGCACCCAACCGGTATATTTAGATTGCTCAACTAATCTATATCTCCATGCTGCCCCAACATTTAACAAACGCTGAGTGCCTTGTTGAAAGAAAACAACGCTTGGAAGTATCGATGTTCCCGGACGAGTCGGCAAGGTATATTGTCCAACTGCATTAAACCCTATCTTCATGTAGAGGGGATCATCTGCTACTTTTGATAAAGATATGCTTGGCTTGTTGATATGCCATAGAGAGGCACCGGTGCTTAATCTAAAGTTTTTACCAAAGCGCTGACTCCAATTTAATCCAAATGAAACATCCAAATAGGTCAAACTACTGCCAATTGGACTCTCTCCTGAAGATAGAGTGGGGTCATAACGCACGCCATTGTATTGTCTGTCCCATGTTAGTGCATCATAGGTCATACTTCTTTGTCCGGCTCCTGCCTGAAAACCAATTGACAACATACCACCGCTTGATGGAATGAGCATTTTATTGTAGCTTAAAGAAACATTTGCTTGATTGATATTAAGCTGAGAGGCCCCTGCCTTGTCGCTATTAAAAACCAATCCTAAACCAAAAAAATCGTTGGTTTTTCTTTTGGGGGGTAATGTCCCATCCACAGAGGCAGAAATTGTTCTATATGGCTCGGCACTTACGCTTTTCCATTGATTACGGTAATTACATCCAATACGGATATCCTCATTCATAACCCCGGTAAGGGCTGGATTCAAATTTAACGGGGAGGTAAGATACTGCGAGAAGTGCATATCCTGTGCCTGCACTGATGCCGCCATTAAAACTGAAATTAACGAAAGTGTAAAGATTTTTTTCATTCTGCTTTTGTTTATTTGTTTGATAAGATAATTATCTTGATAAAGTAATATTTCCTTTAAATTCTTTGGTAACACCATCTAGGAATTGAACGGTTATATAGTACACATAAATTCCTGTGTTTACATCCTTGTATCGGCTTGTACCATCCCATCCATAATAGGCATACTGCGATTCAAAAATTACACCCCCAAATCGATCCCATATTTTCATATTTACAGATTTGATATAAGGGCCTCTCACATAAAATATATCGTTACTATTGTCGTTATTCGGGGAGAAACCTGATGGAATAAATACCTCATAATTTGGTTTCACATCAACTTTAATCGTATCTCGGGCAATACAACCAAATGAGTTTCTATACTGCAGCACATAATCAGTAGTGATAGTTGGAGTAGCAGTTGGATTGAAGCAAATATTGCAATTGAGCGTGGAATCGGGAGTCCATAAATAATTACCCTGACTCACTACGCCATTAATTTGAGGATCAGTTTTATATGACTCGCCATACAGAATCTCTACATCAGGGCCTAGATCCAAAGCTGCAGGGGCAAGTAAATCAATGGTGTAATCGTTTGAAACAGCTGTATCTTGTAGCAAGCAAAGATAGCTACTCGTTAAAATACAGTTAAGGGTATCACCGTTTTGAAAGTTAGCTGCATTAACGGTTAAACTTCCTGAGGTGCCTAAAATGGTGGTATCATTCAACAACCATTGGTATTGAGGATTATTACCTCCCCCAGATTGGTTGGATGTAAAGGTAACAAGCTGCCCCGGACATAATCCTGTTGTAGGTAAAATATCAATTTCAGGAGTTAAGAAAGGCAATATATCAATAATGATGGCATTGGATGTATCGGTAGGGGTTGTAAGGCAATTTGAAGAAGAGGAAACAACCAAAGTAACAACATCACCGGCAACCAAGGTGTTGGTGGTGAAAGAAGTGTCGGTTCCTGTAGGTCCGGGAACAGGGTTACCGCTCACGTACCATTGATAAGATGGGTTTGTTCCGCCATTAATCAAAGAACTATTGAATGTGACAGTACCTCCAACACATATTGCACTTGTATCAGCAGTGATACTTACTATTGGCGGAGTGCCTGCAACTACCGTAACTGTTGAACACACCGTATCAGGCGAATTGCTTACACAACCTGTGAGTGAGCTAGTCACAATTGCACAAACAACTGTTCCATCAACAATAGCCACAGGCGAACCTGTGTAGTTGAGTGTTTGTGAAGTTGCTGTTGGGATTAAGGTACCATTTACAGTCCATGCGTATGTTGGGGCCGCGCCACCATTTACTGTGTTTGCAGTTAATGATATAGGATCTCCTGCACAAATAATAAAGGGAGTTGGAACAGTAGTAAGCGAGGCGCTAAATGCTTGTGTGGGATTAACCACCATGGTTTGAGCGGCTGAAGTGGCAGGTGAATTGGTGACACAGGTAAGGTTAGAAGTCACAATCACAGTAACCACATCACCGTTTTGAAGTGCGCAAGAATTGTAAGTATTGTTGGTTGATGTTCCTGCCGCATTTGCACCATTGATTTGCCATTGATAGGTTGGCGCTGCGCCTCCATTGACCACATTGGTACTAAAAGTAACACACTCACCGGCACAAATAGTAGTTCCGGGGTTGGGAGTGGTTGTAACACTCAACGGCACCGGTACTTCAATTGTAAACGGACCCAGTATTTGCGAAGATGCCACAGGTGCATCTGAAACAATTTGTATTAAATAACCTGTTCCGGCAGGTGTATTGGCTAAAAAACTAAGCGGAATATTTCCAACATTTGCGGTACTTGTGAGTGTGCCCAAAATTGTTGGGCTGGCAAAACTACCAAATGCATCACTCATGATCACCGTATAGTTATTTCCTGCATTGAAAGTTCCTGTGCTAGAAAAAGGCAATGAGGCGGTACCACCGGCACAAAATGGCCCTATTAAGTTTCCTGCTGTAATGGTGTTGGCCGCTGCAGATCCGGTTAATTCAATTTTAGTAACTGCGAAAGATGGGTCGGTTGCAATACCATCATCAAGGTTTTGCCATCTAAACCCAATCCTTACAAGCGGATTGTTGTTTGCAGAAGCCGGCAGCGCAAAACTGAAAGCAGTCCAATAGCCCTGCAAAGTTCCATTACACACCTGAGTGTTACAAGGCCCTCCCGAGCCATCTCCGCAAAGGGTTTTAGGCATATCTGCTAAAAACGACCACGCAATACCATCAAAATACCACACCTCAGCATTGTCATTTGCACCATCGCCAAATTCTATGTAGTTGAAGGATAAATTAATATTTGATTGCCCGGTACAAATTATGGTAGGACTTTCAGCCCTGATATCAGTATTTGTGAGGAAAGCTCCGGTTTCCAAATAGGCGGCACCCAAATCTCCAAAGCCGGTTGACAAGTGCAAACTTTGGGCAATAAATGGCGTTGGAGGTGGGGAGGGAACAGGAGGACAAACAGCGCCACAGTTGTTTATCTGCATCCCTGCCTCTTCACAACTGATATAAAATACATTAGCGTTAGGGCCATTCGCACCTAAAATCGTAACAGACCAGTTACCCGGATTGGTGCCAACGTAACCATCAGCAAAGCCGGAAGGATCAGTATTTACAGGTCCAAAATCTTCTGTCCAAAACTGCGCACTAGCCTGAAATGTATGGGCTAAAAAAATAAAAATTAAGATAACTGTAGATGAAAGAAACTTTGAGGTGGCAGTTTTCATTGCGGTTTTAAATACGTTGTACGCTATCAATTACGGATTTGTATTGGGCAATGTTAGTTAATATTTTTAATTTTCGAAAGTTTTTCACAAGAAAAGTTAAGTTAAGTATTGCTACTTTCGTGATCAAAATACCATATCGGCAAATAAATGTCTACTTATTACTTTTTTAAGTTGATGTTGTTTAATTATCTCATGCAATCAATGATTTGTGAACTCCGTTAGTGAATACCACCTATTAATTCAGGTTAAAATTGCAATTGGTATTTTGAATAACATACCTTTGCACACCAAACTTTAATTATGGCTAAAAAAAGGGGATTTAATGCCGATGATACCGAGGATTTACCAAAAGCTAAAATAAACAAAGAAGCCCTTAAACAAACGGCAAGATTGTTTTCCTACATAGGTGAACACAAATGGAAACTCTATTTAGGGTTGTTATTTTTATTGCTCACAGGTGCCACTGCCTTGCTGTTTCCATTGCTACTAGGCAAATTGGTAAAAACAATTGAGAATAAAAATTTTGAAGATATCAACCGTATTGGGTTGTTGCTTATTTTAGTGCTTACAGGTCAAAGTATATGCTCTTATTTTAGAGTTTATTTATTTGTGAACTATACTGAAAACACATTGGCATCATTGAGACGTGCCGTTTATGCTCATTTAATAACCTTACCAATGACATTTTTTGTGCAGAAGCGTGTTGGAGATTTGAACTCACGGATGTCGGCAGATATTTCACAAATACAAGATACGCTGACCACCACGATTGCTGAGTTTTTGAGACAGTTTATATTGGTTATCGGTGGCATTATTTTATTGGTGGTTATTTCCCCTAAGCTTACCTTGTTGATGTTGGCTATTGTACCGGTTGTTGCAGTTGCGGCCGTTATATTTGGGCGCTTCATCAGAAAAACATCCAGGCAGGTACAAGAAAAAATAGCTGACTCAAATACAATTATTGAAGAAACGTTACAGGGAATAAGCAATGTAAAAGCTTTTGCCAATGAGTTTTTCGAAAACAAACGTTACAAATACAGCACTGAAGAGATTGTTAAAATTGGTATATTGGGTGGTAAATACCGTGGTGCTTTTGCCTCATTCATTATCTTTTGCCTATTTGGTGCTATTGTGGCTGTAATATGGTATGGCGTGGTTTTGGCGTCACAAAATCAGTTATTAATTGGCGATTTAATTTCATTTATATTGTATTCGGCCTTTGTTGGCGCTTCATTTGGCGGTATTGCCGAGCTTTACGCACAAATACAAAAAGCAGTTGGCGCTGTTGAAAGGGTATTTGAAATACTGGATGAAAAAGCCGAAGCTCTTGATATTAGTGCACCACATAATGAAAAGGCAAGCATTGAAGGTATTGTATCTTTTAAAAATGTTGCATTTACGTATCCTTCTCGCAAAGAGGTGCAGGTGCTAAAAAACATTTCATTTGAAAGCAATAAAGGGGAAACCATTGCTCTTGTTGGTCCAAGCGGTTCAGGAAAAAGTACGCTTGTGGGGTTACTCCTTAGATTTTATGATGTAGAAAGCGGACAATTACTTATTGACGGCAAAAATTGCAAAGATTACAACCTTACCGATTTGCGCAACAATATGGCAATAGTGCCTCAAGATGTATTGCTATTTGGCGGTACCATTAAAGAAAACATTGCTTATGGTAAACCCAATGCTTCATTTGATGAAATAAAAGAAGCCGCTAAAAAAGCAAATGCTTTTGATTTTATTGAAAGCTTCCCCGAAAAATTCGATACTGTGGTGGGCGAACGTGGTATTAAACTCTCGGGTGGTCAAAGACAGCGCATTGCAATTGCCAGAGCAGTGCTAAAAGATCCTGCAATTTTAATTTTAGATGAGGCCACAAGTTCACTCGATTCAGAATCTGAAAGAGTTGTTCAGGAAGCGCTCGATAAACTTATGATAGGTCGCACCTCATTTGTAATTGCCCATCGATTGTCAACGATAAGAAATGCAGATAAAATTGTGGTGATAGATAAAGGTACTGTGGTTGAGAGTGGCAGCCACGAAAGCTTAATGTCTATTGAGGGTGGTCTTTATCAAAGTTTAAATAAACTTCAAATGCAGCATCATACCGCGTTGTAAAGATTCCTTTTAGGAGGCGGATTATTAGCCCGAATAGTTAAGGATGAATTTGCAATTTTTTTAAGGCCTTGATTGCTTCGTCCTCCTGAGCACGCATGATTTGCTTTTGGTTTTTTGTTTTGTCCTTAAAGCCGCACAAATGTAGCACTCCATGTATCATTACACGGTGTAATTCATCGTTAAAAGTGCATTTAAAAACCTCTGCATTTTCTCGCACACGATTGATGCTGATGTATATTTCACCTGCAACTTCAGCGGTTAGTTCATTGCTGTAATCAAAGGTAATGATATCGGTTAGGGTATGATGATTCAAATACTGCTTATTCATTTCCAGTAAATATTCATCGGAGCAAAATATATAATCGATTTGCCCTAATTTTTTGTGGTGTGATTGTATGGTAAGCGCTATCCATTGCCTTAGCAGTTTTTTTTGCTTTGGAACGAAGCTAATATCTGCCTTTAAAAAATTAATCTGAATGGAAATTGCCAAAGGCGAATGTAATTTTAATCTACAATCAGATTGTCGAGTTTAAATTCAAGCGTTACGGATTTTCCCTGATCGGCAAACTCTACATGATCGGCTAAGTGTCTCATCAAGAACACGCCACGGCCATTAATTTTCTCAATGTTGGCAGGGTCGGTAGGATCTGGCACGTTTTCATAATCGAATCCTTCACCTTCATCTTTAATAGCAAAGTTTAATTTATTGTCGCCTTTGCTGAATGAGAGCTCGATGCTTTTATCAGGATTTGATTTATTTCCATGCTGAATAGCATTGTTAACTGCTTCGGTAACAGCAACAAGAATATTGCCATAATAATCTTCGGGTAGAGAGAACTGCTCACTTACGTCATTGATAAGTTTTTCTGCAATGGCAAGATTTTCATAGCGCGAGGCAAATTTAAGTGTTTGGTCGGTAATCATTCCATGCGCATTTTTGGGATTAGTTAAAGTTGTTGAAATACTCATTTACCTTATCTTTATAATATTTGTTTAATGAAGGAGGAATGGTTTGTAACAACTCCGCCTCTTTTTGTTTCAGCGTATTATACTCTAAAAATTGATTTTGGTTTCGAAAAATTTCATTTTTAGGTTCCTGAGATTCTCTTTTTTCGTCTAATTCCCTTTCCCGCTCGGCCTTTTCAGCTTCTAACAGTCTTGTCAAAATTTCTTGCTGACGTCTTAGGGTTTCTTGAGAAATCATTTTATTTACCAAATCGGTTTCTGTTTTTTCCATTTCTTCTGCCAATTTTTTGAGTCCCCCGTTGCCCTGCTTACCATCCTTGTTCATCTTATCGGCAGCTTTTTGCAGCTCCCTTCTAAGTGCTTCTTGCTGTGCAGCGAGTTTTGCCAACCCTTCGCTCATGTTACCGTTTCCTTGTCCGGGTTTGCCTTGCCCTTTCTCTTTACCTTTTTGCCCCTCTTTCCCTTTTTCTTTGGCCATTTGCTCTTTCATTTTTTCTATTTGCTTGTTGATTTGCTCCTGCATGGCTTTCATTTTACTCATTGAAGGTTTGCTGCCGCTGCCACCCGGCTTTTTACAACTGCCTGAACCTGGCTTAGAATTTTTTTGTTGCTGCTGTTGCTGTTGCATTTGCTTTAGCGATTCGCTGAGTAAAAGGGCCAGGTTATTGACGGCTGTCATTACGTACTGTCCTCTTGAGCCGGCTTCATAAATATTTCTGTCCTCCATGCTGCGCAGGGCTTTTGTCATGTTATTATTGATGTCAGCAATTTCACGATTTACATAGGCTTCAATTTTGGGCTGCCTTTTACTGAGTGCAAACAATGAATCTTCAATCATCCTTGCATCGTCTTTTATTTTTTTCTGCTGTTGAATGAGTTTTAAATATTGCGGATTGCTTCTGTCAATGGTTTTAATTTTACCCATAAGTTCTTCTTGAGAGAATGAAACTGCCAATAAATTCTCGAGAATTTGACGCAGGGCTTGTTCATCTTCCCCTTGATCTTGTTCTTGGTCCTGAGATTCTTGCATTTTTTGGCTCATTTCCTCCATTTTTTGGGCGGCACTCTTTTGTGATTTTGAGGCCTTTTTGTTTTGTTTTTGATTGAGCTGTTCCTTGCTATCCTGCATATCCTTTTTGATATCCTCTTCCTGTTTATCAGTGTCGGGCATTTTCATGGGATCTTCGAGGGCCTCATTTTTCTTTTCAATTTCATCTATTTCTTTCTTGAGGTCTTCAAATTTTTTATTGAGCTCCTCTTGCTGTTTGGTAAGCTCGTTGTTTTCGCCTTGTTTATTTTCAGTTTTTTCTGATAACTTTTTTTGGTCTTCGGCAAGCTTGTTTAGGTCTTTAATGGCCTGATCAAACTTTTCTTCTACTTCCATTTTCTTGAACATTTCGAGCGAACGGTCGAGTTCCTTTTCCATGTCCTTAGCATCGAGTTTCATTTTTTCAAGCGCATCTTGGGTTTTTTCTTTATCCATTTGCTCCAATAATTTCTCGAGCTCTTTCAATTTTTCTTTCATTTCATCGGTCATGATGTTTTTCATGATTTCTTCGAGCTGTTTATGTTTTTCGAGCAACTGCTCATCAGGATTTTTGAACTCGTTTTGTTTCTCAAAATTTTGTTTATTCTGCTTTTCGAGATTTTCTATCTGATTTTGAAGATCCTTTTGTTTCTCTAAAAATTCCTTCATTTTTTTAATATCATCAAAGTTGAGTGTTTTTTTATCAATCAACTTTTTGTTGAGCTCATTCATTTCTCGCTGTAAATCTTTCGCTTGCTGAATGGCTGCTGTGAGCTCCTCTTTTATTTGTTGGTTACTTTTATCGGCATTGGCAGCAATCTCTTTCAAGGTTGGAGCTTTGTATACCATGGTTTGTGTGCGTCCTGATTTGTATCCGTTGGGTGCATCGTTGTCTCTTACCTCCACATAGTATTCGTATGAGTCGCCCGCTTGCATGCCAATTCTATTCAGGTCCCAATGGAAAAAGAAGTTATCCTGTATCGACAGTTTATTAATAGGCAATGGAATGCGCACTTCCTTAGATTCAGCTGCACCGGAGTCGGAAGATATTTTTTTGTAGCAAAAAGTTAAATCGTGAAAACCATAATCGTCCTTCACATCACCTTTAAAGTAAATGTGTTTGGCTGAATTGCTGTCGGGCTTCTCCTCCACTGTTACAGTAGGATATAAATCGGGAACCACCTCTATGCTGTAGTTAAGTGCATCGTTGCTTTTTAAGTAAGTATTTGCGGGCAATAAACTATAAGCGGCATTCTTAGTGAATGTTTTGGAAATACTGAATTCATTTTCATTCACTTGCTTGAGCTCTTCAACTTCTCCATTGAAATCTGCTGTTAAACGATTGGTGTTTTCTGTTTTAATCAGCCACTGTACTTTTGTTCCTGCAGGGATCACCAAGTCACCGGTATTGTTGAGTTGATCTGATTTTTTTTGAAGGTAGGCAGGATAAACAAGATTGATAGTAAAGTTTACCAAGGTTGGATTAGGCAATGCTTTTAACTCGTATGGCTTGCTGTAAAAACCATCTGCAAACAGGCGGAAATTTATTGATTTAGGTAGGTTTCGGATATGATATACAAAGTGTAACTTATCCTTTTTTTCGAGTCGGTATTGATTGTTATCTATTTCAATGTAAGCAGCATTGGGTATTTCGGTGCCACTCACTTTAATTTTAATTTCGAAATCTTGTTGTTGAATACCTTGCAATGATTGATTTTCGATATTGAAGGTAAAAGGTGCTTGCTTTTCGAAATAGGTTTGGTGAGCCACGATACGTTTGGTGCCCTCGGTTAAAATACTGGGAGCTGCCACAAGCAGTATTAAAAGCACCGACAGTGGAGGAATAGCAAATTTGAGATATTTTTTGTTTTGAGATAAATCTATTGCGGAGGTAAAAGGAACAGGCTTTAGCTCCGTAATTTTTTGGTTGATGGCTGCTTCAAGCAGTTCTTTGGAGTTGGGCTCATTGTTGTTATTTTCTTTGAGTTGAAGCACATTGATAAGTTTATCTTTAACATGCTTAAAATGTGTACCAATGATAAGCGCTGCTTGATGATGACTAATAACATTTCCTAATTTGTAGAGCTTAGAAAGTGGTATGATTACCCAAAAGCTTAATACGAATAAAGCCGAGGCAATAAAGCCGTAGAATAATGTTGTTCTGACTGTGGTGCCGAAATTTCCAAAGAACTCGAGTGTTACAACAGATAGGTATGAAAGCAGCAACAGAGAAATACTGACAATGATTCCTTTTATCAGTTGATTCTTGTAATACTTTCTTATGAACTCATCCAGTTTTTGAATGAGCAAATCGTAGTTATTCATTGCTTAAAACACGGTTTTACAAAGCCGCTTTCAAATTTAGAAAAAAAATAAATGAGTAGGTGTTAAATGAGGATAAGATAGTTAAATGTTGTGAATGTGAAGTTGATTGACCAATGGCAGTCATTAGGCATATGTTCAGCATTAAGGTTAACCAGAAAATACGTTTGGCGAGGATGCCAATCATGGATGAGCGTATGGCATCAAAAGGCATGCGGCAGCGGGGCTTTAAAACCAACGCTTTAAACTAATATTGAGTTGAAGTTATTTTCTGCTTTTTATAAACGTTCATCAACTCAAAAGATAATCCAAATAAAAACAAGTGTTTGTTATAGCTATTTATTTTTGTTACATGATCCCAAGGATCTTGATTTGGGGCAACATAAACATTAATGTTCGAAATGTAATTATATCTAAAAGTAGGCGAAATTCTGAAATAAGTCCGTTTTTCCCTTTTTGAAAAAAGGTTATACTTTAACAGTAGATCTAAACTAGGTTTTGAGCTTACCAAATAATAATCAGAAGGAGTAATTTCAAACAAAGCAATTGGAATTACAGTCATTATATTTATTGAAGCATAAAATAGTGCTTTGCGAGATTTAAACTGATGTAATTTAGCATAGAATAGTCCTGTAGAATAACATCTATATTTTAAATGCATATCAAATACGGTGTAATAACCATGATAGTTTGCCGAAGGGTGTGTTCCAATTCTGGCATCATAATAAAAGGAAGTTAAATTAGTCAATCCTTGAAGATTATATCTTGAGAAATTAATGCCCAAATAATGTTGATTAAATCTTATAATTCCAATACCAAAAGAAAAGGAGGGTGAGACAAAATAGTTTTCATTAACAATAGTTGACAACGATGTATTTATGAATAAAGGGTGCTTTTTAATTTGGAGTTCTTGAGCAACACTTGAGTTCCATACTAAATGCTTGATGAATAATGTGAAAATAAACAGTACCCTTCTCATGAAATTTCGAATTAATACTTCCCCCCACTCGCCCCAATATTTTCTATTGGATGCCAGGTAGTTTTTATTTCTTGCGTATCTAAAATATGATAAGGAATTTGTGCATCAACAGAACTGCCATTGCCTTCGTTGTGAATAAACACACGCTTTACATTTAATGTGGCTAACTCTTGTATGGTTTTAATTACATTATCATCTGCCCCATAATACACGGTAGCATTCACATCCATATGATTGGCAAAGTGTGTATACAACTCACTTACTTTACCGGTAAGGATATTAACTACCCCACCCGGCACATCAGAAGAATTAAGTACCTCAGCAAAAGTTACGGCACACAAGGGTTTGCTTTCAGAAGCCAATACCACACAGGTATTACCGCCTGCAATAACGGATGCAACAGCATTTATTAAACTGATTAAACCTGTTTCTTGAGCCGCAATAATGCTTACCACACCCATAGGCTCAGGCACCGAAAAGTTAAAATGTGCAGTGGCCACCGGATTAACAGCACTAAACACTTGCTGATACTTATCGCACCAACCGGCATAGTATACCAATCTATCAACCGATAAATTGACTTCTGTTTCAGCGGCTTTTGGGGTGCTTCCTTGTTGTATTAACTCTTGTATAAACTGTGCCTTGCGGCTTTCAAGCATTTCGGCAATGCGATATAATATTTGTGATCTATTAAATGCTGCGCGACTACTCCAACCACCAAAAGCACCACGCGCTGATACAACTGCGTTTCTAAAGTCTTTGCGCGATGATAGGCACACGTTGGCAATGAGCTTGCCTGCTTGATCATGCAGCGGATAATACCTGCCACTTTCGGTGCGAGGAAATGCTCCTCCGATGTAAATTTTGTATGTTTTTAAAACTTCTATTCTTGCCATAATGTATATTAATTAAACGCCAAGAGCGCTATGAAAGCGCAAAGGGCACAAAGTTTATAATTTATTTTCTACTAAAATATCAATTCTGTATCCTACTTCCAACTTTATTTCTTCATACACAAGTGGCAATGCTTTTTGCTTTACGACATGTAATCCAGTCTTGCCAATTTCATAAAACAAACACTCTTCATAGGCAGACTCGAGCAAAGCAGGTCCTAAATTTTTATGCACCTGAATAGCAGATCCTATTGCACTTGTTGCTATTTCATTTTCAGTCATCTTCTCTACGCTCTCTGCGTTAAAACTAAAACTTCAAATAAGCACTCAATCCATGCATACCACCTTCACGTCCAAATCCACTTTCTTTGTAGCCACCGAATGGAGACGTAGGATCAAATTTATTATACGTATTTGCCCATACTACGCCTGCTCTGAGTTTTGTGGTTAAATTAAATATTTTAGACCCTTTATCTGTCCATACTCCGGCACTGAGTCCGTATGGAATATTGTTGGCTTTTTCAATTACTTCTTCTACGGTTCTGAAAGTTTGAATAGTTAGCACAGGACCAAAAATTTCCTCTTGCACAATTCGATGGCTTTGGGATGTATTTAAAAACAAGGTTGGACGGCAGAAGTATCCTTTTTTAGGGATACTGCAATTGCTTTGATACATGTCTGCTCCCTCCTCTTTTCCTATTTTTAGATACTTGTGAATAGTCTCTAATTGACCTTTACTGTTGATAGCACCTATGTCAGTATTTTTATCTAATGGATCGCCAACAATTAAAGTTTCTAACCTATCTTTTAATTTTCTAATCACCATGTCGGCTACACCTTCCTGTACAAATAGTCGGCTGCCTGCACAGCACACATGCCCTTGATTAAAGAAAATACCATTTACAATTCCTTCTACAGCTTGGTCTATTGGTGCATCTTCAAAAATGATATGAGCCGCTTTACCACCCAGTTCAAGTGTTAGCTTTTTATTGGTACCTGCGATTGATTTTTGAATAATTTTCCCCACATCAGTTGAACCTGTAAATGCTATTTTATCAATATCAGGATGATTTACAATAGCAGCACCGGTTTTACCCGCACCGGTTACAATATTCACTACACCATTTGGCAATCCGCTTTCCTGAATTATTTCGGCTAATTTAAGTGCTGTTAGCGGAGTTGTTTCGGCAGGTTTTAATACAACAGTGTTTCCACATGCTAAGGCGGGAGCAATTTTCCATGCAGCCATGAGCAACGGAAAGTTCCATGGAATGATTTGTCCTGCCACTCCCAATGCTTGCGGCTTTCTATTAGGAAATGCGTATGCTAGTTTATCAGCCCAACCTGCGTAGTAAAAAAAGTGATTGGCCGCTAAAGGCACATCGATATCACGACTTTCGCGTATAGGTTTACCTCCGTCTAAAGTTTCTATCACTGCAAATTCACGCGCGCGCTCTTGCATTAAGCGTGCTATTCTATAAATATACTTTCCACGCTCTGCAGCAGGCATCTTACTCCACACATTGTTGTATGCATTGCGCGCAGCCTTCACTGCTTTATTTACATCTGTTTCATCGGCCTCTGCTACTTTGGCTAACACCTCTTCGTTAGCAGGATTAATGGTTTCAAAGTATTTACCTTTGGCAGGTTTTACAAATTTTCCATCGATAAATAATTCGTACTGCTTTTTAAGGTTTATGTGTTTAGTGTCTTCAGGAGCAGGCGCATAATTCCAACTGCTATTGAAATCTAATTGAGGTGTTGTTTTTTTTGCCATGTATAATTTATTTTTTTCTGGATAACGCTTAAGATCTTTGTAGAGTTTTTAATTAAATAAACTCCTCTTTAAATGGTGCACTTTTTATTTTTTCTAATTTTTCATTGTGACAAGAAATAAAATTTTCTCTCGTATCAAATAAATCTATCACCTCTTTTCTTTTAATCATAGTGGGTTTATCAGATAGATGTGCTTTGAAGGAAGAAAATTTCCATTCTTCTATGCTTTGGGTATACTTATGATGCACCGGATTACAATGTACCTGTAGGATGTTTTCTTTGGCATGAAGATGATCTACTACTTCCTTTCTATGAAAGCTCTGCCCAAACAAATTTCCTTTTCTTTTTAATTGCTTGTTTAAGGATTGTGTGTAGGTATTAAAAAAGTTTGCAAAATGTTTACTTAGGTGAATACTAAATATATTTTCAGGTTGGTTAGGAATCTGTACTTTAATTTGCTTGAACTCATTGAATCCAACATCATCAGCTATTTTGCCACTAGTTCTTAAAAAATCGAATATTTCTTTTTCTGATTTGATTTTAACTAGCCAATGAAAGTGATTTGGCATCAAACAATAGGCATAGGTATCAAGGATAGGTGCCAATAGCTCACTGTAGTATTTAAGAAATTGAAAATAATTATCTTCAGAATGAAATAAAAGATCACTTCCATTTGCATGGTTATAAATATGATACATTTTATCTGGTTCAAAAGGAATTATCATTGTTTTTGGTGCTGTTTATGCTAAATTTTTAAAAGTTCTGAACTTTGCTAATATGGCGTTAGTTTAATCCTTCGAAAAATAATCGCTTGATTGATACACACCGGTGGCTTCTTTCATTAGTTGCATTAAAACATCGTTGGCCAAACTACTTGCACCAAACCTAAACCACTCGTTACTGAGCCAAGCGGTGCCAAGGGTTTCCTTCACCATCACTAAATAGTGTAATGCTGCTTTGGCTGTGGAAATACCACCAGCCGGCTTCATGCCAATCATTACACCTGTTTTGTAATAATGATCTCTGATTGCTTCCAACATCACTAAAGTAACAGGCATAGTGGCAGCGGGTGAAATTTTTCCCGTTGATGTTTTGATAAAGTCAGCTCCGGCATCAATAGCTATTTCACTTGCTCTGCGCACATTGTCGAGTGTAGAAAGTTCACCGGTTTCAAAGATTACCTTCAAACGAGCTTTTCCACATGCCTCTTTGATGGTTGCAATTTCATCTAGTACGAAATTGTAGTTCCCCTTTAAAAATTCGCCTCTGCTAATGACCATGTCAATTTCATCGGCACCATGATCAACTGCAAATTTTGTATCGGCTATTTTTATTTCTCTTGTTGACTGCCCGCTTGGAAACGCAGTAGCAACAGAGGCCACTTTAACGCTGGTATTTTTGAGTGCCTCCTTGGCAATTTTTACCATGCTTGGATAAACACATACAGCAGCTGTATTGGGCAGCCCTGGAAGAATATCGTGCAAATGCGTAGCTTTGTAACACATTTGTTTTACTTTTCCTTCGGTATCTTTTCCTTCTAAGGTAGTAAGATCAATCATGTTTAAAATCAATTTCAACCCTTGCACCTTTGTTTCTTTTTTGATGCTTCTTGTGGCGAAACGCGCACATCTTTCTTCAACGCCAACTTGGTCTACGGCAGGCGTATGGCTGTAATCGCGGTTGATTCCTGTTTTGGTCATTTGATAAATTATTTACGCCAAATATAAAGATTAATAGCGATAACGCTTTCAATTAATACCGATACGGTTGCTGTAATAGTCCAATAATACCGATTACACTTTCAATATAGTCCAATTTCGGCATTGCCTAATTGTACTATTTTCAAGTAGTATCGGCATTAACCATTGCATATTTATTTTTTAGTTGGACTAAAAAATAAATGCAATTGGTATAAATTGAATAATAACAAACGCTCTCGGCATTCTACCATCAACTCATGGACCAATTAATAATAAGTAAAGGCAAAACTTATACCGATAAATTGGATTTCAATAAAACAAATAGCATCCTATGTGTATCACCTAAAGATGCACCTCTTGCAGTGCATCAAGCACAGGAAATGAAAGACTATAGTATTAATTGTCTTCGCCAACAGCTCCATCAGGATCGGGCTTCACGCTGACAACAGTGGGTTGTTGAATACTGTTTGATTCCGACTCGGGTGTACTGATTTTTTCAGCAAAGTATTTTTTCTGATTTAAGATGATGATCCCAACACCAAGTGATATAGCAAAATCTGCAACATTAAAAACAGGTCTAAAGAAAATGAAATCTTCTCCGCCCCAAATGGGTAACCAATCAGGAAAATGACCGCTAAGCATTGGAAAATAAAACATGTCAACCACTCTGCCAAATAGAAAAGGCGCATAGCCCCCCTCCTTGGGTAAAAAAGTAGCAACCTGATTATAGCTTTCAGAGAACATCAAGCCATAAAATGCACTATCGAGAAGGTTACCCAAAGCACCGGCAAAAACCATGGCTATACAATAGATATAACCTCCGTTTTCATTGTGCTTTACCAACCAATAAAGATAATATCCTAACCCTGAAATGGCTATGATTCTAAACGAACTCAACAATAATTTTCCAAAACTGCCTTCTAATTCCATTCCAAATGCCATCCCATTGTTTTCTGTAAAATGGAGGATTCCCCAATGAGGAAACATCACTATCTCTTGACCAAGATACATGTTGCTCTTGATCCACAGCTTTAACGACTGATCGATTAATAAGATAATTAATACAAGGAAGATTGGTTTTTTCACTGATTTAAATTATTGATTAAACGAAAAGGCATAACCACCAATTAAGTAGCAATGCCTTTTCATGTGAACAATTAAAACATTTAATTTTGATCTCTCTTAGCTTCTATGCTAAGCGTTGCATGCGGTACACTTCTTAATCTATCTTTTGAAATCATGTTACCGGTAGCTCTGCAAACACCGTACGTTTTATTTTCAATACGTATTAATGCATTTTTAAGATTTTGAATAAACTTCTCTTGTCTGATAGCAAGTTGTGTAGTTTCTTCTTTTGACATTACTTCAGAACCATCTTCCAGTAATTTGAATGTTGGGGAAGTATCATCAGTGCCATTATTATCACGGTGCGAAAGGGTATCTTTGAGCAATTCATAATCTTTAATGGCATCGGCAAGTTTTCTGTTAATCAAATCTTTAAACTCAGTCAATTCCGCTTCATTGAACTTTGTTTTTCCAATGATTGGTGCTTTTACGGGCTTCTCTTGAGCAGGAGGAATATATGCCTCCGCAGCAGGTTTGTTTGATTTAATTTCCTTTTTTGTGACAGGAAAATTTTTCTCCACCGGAATTTTATTGGCCTCAATTAATTCGGCAACAGTTTTGGGTTTAGGTGCAGCAGGCTTAGTAACTACTGGAGCTACTGCTTGTTTCATTTTTTTATTTGCAATCGGCTTTGCTTCTTTTTTTGCAACAGGCGAAGCTTTTTTAGCCACAGGTTTAGGTGTTGCTTTTGCAACGGTCTTCACAGTTTTCTTAGCAACGGGTTTAACAACTTTTTTGGCGACAGGTTTAGCGACTTTTTTGGCTACCGACTTCACAACCT
>JALRAS010000004.1:0-40634 GCA_023262495.1 Bacteroidia bacterium
AGGAGTTGATGATGGCATAAAGAACTCTTTTCAGGCAGTATGGCTTGACTACGACAAAGACAATTGGCCCGACCTATACGTAATCAATGACAAGTATGATTATTACAATAGTTTGTACAAAAACAATACTGATGGCACCTTTACAGATGTTACGCTTCAAAGTGGCACTGCAGATACCATTGCCAGCCCTATGACCAATAGTATTGCAGACTTTGATGAAGATGGAGATTTAGATATTTTTATGACCAATTTAGCTGTACCTGATTCTTGCCGATTACTTGTTAACAATGGCAACGGCACTTTTACAGATAAGGCAGCGCTTTATGGATTACAAAACAGCGAATTTACATGGGGGGCTTGCTGGTTTGATGCCGAAAATGATGGTGATTTAGATATACTTGTTTCATCCGACATCACCACCCAAGACCCACGAAATTACCTTTATATTAATACCGGGGTGCAACTTTTTTTGGAAGCACCTCAAAACCTTCAGAGTAACTACGTAGCTTCGAGCAGATCGGTTGCCGTTGGCGATATTGGAAATGATGGCAAGGCCGACATCATCGTGAGTAACACCGATGGCTACCTATCATTTTTATGGGAAAACAATGGTCCAAACATCAACAATTATATAAAAATTACCCTGCATGGCAATACCTCCAACAGAATGGCTATTGGATCATGGTTAGATATATATTTTGGCAGCAAACACCTCACTCATTACACTCTTTGCGGAGAAAACTATATGGGACAAAATTCCCAACATCAAATCTTTGGTTTAGGGCAGGCAAGCCTTGTTGACTCAATAGTGATTCACTTTCCGAGTGGAGTGGTAGATAAATACTATCAACTTGCAGTTAATCAAAGCTATGATTTTACAGAAAGTGATTTAGACATCATAAACATTAGCTATTCATCTCCATTAATATTTTGCAGTGGTGATTCAGTGCTTTTAGATGCAGGAAATTTTGATTCATTTTTATGGAGCACGGGGGCCAACAGCAGATACTTAACAGTATACCAGAGTGGGTATTACTGGGTTGATGTGATAAGTTCATTGGGAATGCTATTGCACAGCGATACCCTTTATGTAGAGGTGATACCTCAGCCACAGATAAGCATTTATGCTGAAGACATCAGCTGCTCAGGCATGAATGATGGAAGTATCTACCTTGACATTGTTAATCAGACAAATAACTACAGCATTACTTGGAATATGGGTTTAATGGGCGACACTATATTAAACCTGGGTGCGGGCGATTACGCTTTTAACTACAGCGATGAATTTGGCTGCACGTATACAGATTCAATCAGCATTCAGAGCCCATACCCAATGGTTGTTTACACACAAGTAATTGGGTATTCTAGCAGCGGCCCCGGCTCCATCAGTGTGATTGTAAATGGCGGCACAGCTCCCTACGAGATATTCCTTGATGGTATTTTACAAGGAAACTACATTGACAGTTTGTTGCCAGGCAACTATTTTTTTGAAGCTATTGATGCGCAAGGTTGTATTTTTACTTCAAACATTGAGATAATCGACTACACTGTAACGGGAGGCCTTATGGTTGGTGAAGATTTTTGTTATATTGAAAATCCCTTTAAAGGATATCAAGTACCGCTGTTTTGCAAAAATAAAATAGATGAAATTGGAGTTTTTGATATTTTGGGTAATACCTTGCCGTTTTATACGGAGCATGACAAATTCTTTATTGAGAGCGAATACAAAGGGCTTATTTTATTAAAAATCAGAATAGGAGATAGCGTAAGGTTTTACAAATTGGTGAAAGAATGATTAAAGAAAACTCCACTTTGGAAGTACTCCAATGATGCTCTGTGCCTAATTAATTAGCTGATGTGATGATTAGCTGATTCCCCCGCCCACATTTTTAATTGTGAATGGTGAATGGTGAATGTTTTAATTGTGAATGGCCCCGCCCCCATTTTTCAATGTGCCAATTTGCCAAGCGCGCTCGCTCGCGTCTCGCGAGTGAGGTTACCATCAGGCCTCCGGCCTGTGCGTGTAGTTATGTTTACGAACAGTTTCCAATTTTGAATGGTGAATGCCCCACCCCCCATTTTAATTGTGAATTGTGCATTAGGGGAGGTAGATGGTGCCTCCTGTGCTGTTTTTGGTGGCGCCAGTGACGCTGCTTAAACAGTTTACCTGCTCCTTTACACGCAACAAACCTAAAAAAGCAAAAATTAGGGCTTCCTTAAAATCAATGATGTTGCTGTCGGGGACGATTATATTGGCCTGGGTTTTCTCAACGATACAGTGTAACAAAAATTTATTTCTTGCTCCTCCGCCTGTTAACAATACTTTTCCTTGCTTATTCACCTCGGCTGCAATTTGCCCGGCAATGAACTCGCAGCACGTTCTTAACTTATCAACTACACTTATTTGTGTTGCATCTAACAGCGGTTTAAGGTTGGCTGTATACCACTCGTACCCAAGCGATTGTTTATGTTGATGATGCTCATGCGCCACCAACCACAGCTTTTGTAATAAATCGGCATTCACTTGTCCGCTTTGGGCCAACATACCATCTTTATCATAAGGCATATTCATGCGCTGTGCCAAATCGTTTAAAGCCATATTGCATATGCCAATATCAAAAGCTTTTCTAATGCCTCCTGCTTGAAATGAAATATTGCTGATGCCACCCAAATTTAAACAATAGGCATATTCAGGAAACAAAAGCTCATCGCCAATTGGCACGAGTGGTGCACCTTGCCCGCCATGAGCTACATCGGTAGTTCTGAAATCGCAAATGGTTTTAATTCCGGAAACAGCAGCAATATCTGCTCCATGCCCCAATTGAAAGGTAAATCCGCTGCCCGGCTGATGAAAAATGGTATGTCCGTGTGAGGATATGTAATCGGGCGTGAGTGCATTCTTCTCGCAAAATTGTTTAACGTGCTGACCTATAATTTTACCATATTGATGATGCCACGCGATAAGCTGCATACCCGATAAATGAAAAGCATTTTTAAGCTGTTGGGCTTCATGAGAGGTGTAGGGTTGTGTTTGAGCACAAAGGATTGTATAATGCCACCGATTGCTTTCTAGCCAAAACTTACAAGCAGCGATGTCTAAACCATCTAAAGAAGTGCCGCTCATTAATCCGATGATAATCATTTTACATTTGTTTTAATGGTGAATGGTGAATGGTGAATATATTTTTGGTTAAAAAAAAAAGCTGCCAAATAAATTTGACAACTTTTTTCTTTGATCATTTTGATGTTTTTTTAGCTTAAAATAGCCCTTGAAATCACTATCTTTTGAACCTCGGTAGTGCCTTCGTAAATTTGTGTAATCTTGGCATCGCGCATCAAACGCTCAACGTGGTACTCTTTCACATATCCGTATCCTCCATGCACCTGCACCGCTTCGGTGGTCACCCACATCGCCACACGAGAAGCATATACCTTGGCCATTGCGCTGGCTGTAGCATAATCACCATGACTGTCTTTTAAGGCAGCTGCTTTCAAACACAATAAACGCGCGGCTTCAATTTCGGTGGCCATATCGGCCAACTTAAACTGTATGGCCTGATGCTCAGAAATTAATTTTTTAAATGCTTTTCTTTCTTTTGAATAAGCTAATGCCAACTCATAAGCACCACTTGCAATGCCCAAGGCCTGCGCAGCAATACCTATACGCCCTCCGCTCAATGTTTTCATGGCAAACTTAAAGCCAAAACCTTCTTCGCCAATGCGGTTCGCCTTTGGTACTTTTACATCGGTAAACAACAATGAGTGTGTATCGGAACCTCTGATGCCCATTTTGTTTTCTTTTGCGCCTACCTGAAAACCCGGCATCCCACGCTCCACAATCAAGCAGTTAATACCCTTGTGACCCTTAGCCACATCGGTTTGTGCCATTACCAAATATACCGAGGCAGAGCTTCCGTTGGTAATCCAATTTTTAGTACCATTCAACAGGTAATGATCACCCATATCAATGGCGGTTGTTTTTTGAGAAGTAGCATCAGAGCCAGCCTCAGGTTCGCTCAAACAAAAGGCACCTATGATTTCGCCTTTGGCAAGTGGTACAAGATATTTTTGCTTTTGCTCTTCGTTACCAAACTGTTCAATACCCCAACAAACTAGTGAGTTGTTTACACTCATTACCACACTGGCAGAGGCATCAACTTTGGAGATTTCTTCCATGGCTAATACATAGGAAATGGTATCTAATCCGCCACCTCCATACTTTGGATCCACCATCATACCCATAAATCCAAGTGCTCCCATTTGTTTGATTTCTTCGGCAGGGAATTTTTGTGTTTCATCACGCTCAATCACACCGGGCTTCAAAACCTCATTGGCAAAGTCGCGCGCGGCTTTTTGTATCATCAACTGTTCTTCAGTAAGTTCGAAATGCATAGCTTTATTGTGTTAGTTTTTTTAAGGTAACAAACGTAGCTATTTTTAGTTTAACTGCAAAATAAGGTAGTGGTTTGCAGGGTTAAGGATGGGTTGCGAGGGCGGAGAAGGTTTGAGAGCTTGAGTAGGTTTGAGGGGACGCAAACCTTGGACAGAAGGTAGTGGTTTGCAGGGTTAGGGATGGGTTGCGAGTAAGGATGGAGATGGTTTGCGAGGGCGCAAACCTCGGAATGTAATTACCACTCCTTGCCGGTGCGGTATACAAGGCCTTTGAAGATAGCCACCACTGTATGATTTTGATTGGTGATATTGATGAAGTAAAGCGCGGTTCGGGAGGTACTATTTTTTTCTTCGGTGGTAGCTGTGAGGATGTCGTTGAGCGCTACCTTGCTTAGATGATTGATAGATGTTTCGATGCTTACACTTTGTATACCTTTGGCATTAGAGGCGAAGGCTAAAGCACTATCGGCCAAAGCATAGGTAATGCCGCCATGGGCAATACCAAATCCGTTGAGCATTTGCTCAGTTACCTGCATATGAAGTTTACAGTAACCATCTGTTATTTCAATCAATTTCATACCCAACAGCTTGCTGAATGGATCATTGTTATACATTAATTCAAAAATCTGCTGCGGTGTTTTCATAATTTTAGTTTTACTTGCTGCTTACATGAGTTGATAAATTTTGCCTGGCAACGATTTTACCACACCACTGAACTCAAGGTTCAAAAGCAAAGCGGCTGCCTTGCTCATGCTTAGTCCCGAGGTATAGCATAATTCATCAATAGGCATTTGCCCATTTTCCTTCAGGTATTCCACAATTTTCAATTCTTCATCCGTTAAATCTAACCACAATTTTGCCTGCTTGGCGGCCTTTACTTCTTCTTGTTGCCATCCCAATAAATAAGAGATATCGGCATACGATTCAATGAGGGCGGCTTTATTGATTTTGATAAGTTTGTTGCACCCTGCCGAATACGGATCACCTATGCGGCCCGGCAACGCAAATACATCACGACTGTAGGAGTTGGCAATTTCTGCAGTAATCAGCGCGCCACCAGTAATGCCGGCTTCCACCACAACAATAGCATCACACATGCCTGCAACAATTCTGTTACGTTTTGGAAAATTTTCTCTATCAGGATTGGTCTCACTCAGGTAATCGCTCAACAGCCCACCATGCTGTAACATTTTATCGGCAGTGCTGCGATGTTGTGAAGGATATAAATCATCTAAGCCGTGTGCTAAAACACCTACTGTTTCCATGTTGTGCTTTACACTTTCGCGATGGGCACAAATATCAATCCCATATGCCATGCCACTTACAATTAAGGGCTGATGTACTTGCAGATGTTTGATGAGCTCCGCACAAAACTGTTTTCCATAATCGGTTGCTTTGCGTGTGCCCACCATACCAATCACCTTTCTGTTGTTGAGATCGGCAGTGCCTTTGTAATATAACATGACAGGACTATCGGCACATTGCTTTAGCCGCTGCGGATATTTTTTATCGGTATAAAAGAGCGCTTGAATATGATTTTTTTCGATAAATTTAATTTCCTTTTCAGCTCTGCTCAGCACGTTTTGTTTGATTACAGCATCTGCAATGTACTCTCCTACTCCTTCAATTTTTAGGAGTTGATGTTTTTTTGATTTAAATACCTCCTCAGCGCCTCCGCATGCAGCAATGAGCTTTTTGGCATTGATATCACCCACTCCTGAAATGAGCGTGATTCCAATTTTATACAATAAATCGTTTTGCATTTTATAAAAAAACTTACATTCGCTTCGCGCTGATTTATCAAAATAGGTAAATCTGCTACACCATAATTTTGTACAATTCTATGAAAAAAATTACACTGATTCTATTTTTATTTCAAAGTTTATTTGCTCAATTAAAAGCACAGGAAATTACTGTAAAAGGCAAGGTAAGTGACGCTTCAAACGGAGAGATGATGATAGGTGCTATTGTCAATTTTGGAAAAAACAAAGCAACTAACACCAATCTTGATGGGGAATTTAGTATCAGTTTGCCTGAAGGTAGATACAGTGTGACAGTGAGTTTGATGGGGTACAAAACATTAGCCGACAGTTTACAAGTTAATGCCAATACCAAAGTACTCAACTACAAGTTAGAGAAGAGTGTGCGCGAGCTCGATCAGGTTGTGATATCGGCCGGAAAGTATGAGCAAAAATTGAGTGAGATTACGGTATCTATGGATGTTATTAAACCAAAAATTGTAGAGAATAAAAACACTGTAAATCTTGAAACGATTGCCGATCAGGTGCCGGGAGTAACTGTTACCGATGGTCAGGTAAGTATACGAGGTGGCAGTGGTTTTAGCTATGGTGCTGGCAGTAGGGTGTTGATGTGTGTTGATGAAATGCCTATGTTGGCGGCAGATGCAGGCGACATCAAATGGACCTACTTGCCTATTGAAAATCTTGATCAGATAGAAGTCATTAAGGGTGCGAGCAGTGCTTTGTTTGGCTCATCGGCCCTGAATGGTGTAATAAATGTACGCACCGCCTATCCCAAAGAGAAGCCCGAAACAAAGATTACATTTTTTGCAGGTATTTATGATAATCCTATGCGCAGCAATTTGAAGTGGTGGAACAGCAATCCTACGACAAGTGGTTCAAGTTTTTATCACGGACAAAAATCCGGAAATTTCGATTTGGTGGCCTCAGGAAACGTATTTAATGATGAAGGATACAGAGAGGGGGAATCGGAGTTGCGCGGAAGATTTAATTTGAATGTGAAGTATAATTTTAAGAAGGTAAAAGGCCTTTCGATAGGTCTCAACAGCAATGCCATGCAAACTACCGGAGGACTTTTTATATTATGGCAAGATGCCGACTCTGGTGGCTATCGTCCGCAAGCGGGAACGCTCAGCAACTATGTTACTACACGCAGCAATTACGATCCTTTTGTTACCTATTTCAGTAAAAATGGCGATAAGCATATTTTAAGAACAAGGTATTTCAATACCACTAATCGTAACAATACCAATCAGGAATCAACGGCTGAGTTGTATTATAGCGAGTATCAGTATCGTCATCTGTTAAAGAAAAGCGGTGCCATCAATTTAGGCGCTGTTGCCACGCGTTCGGTTATTTTATCTGACTCCTTGTATGGTTTCCACGATGGCGCTAACTACGCTTTGTATGCACAAATTGACAAACGTTTCTTCAATCGTTTGTCTGTATCGCTGGGTGTGCGTGGTGAATATTTTAAAATTGATGATGAAGAAAGCATCACTGATGTAAATTGGTATACTAAAACAGATACCATCACTTTGTTGAAGGCAGTGAAGATGCGCCCTGTAATGCGCTTTGGTTTAAACTATCAAGCATTTGAGTACACCTATATCCGCGCCTCCTTTGGTCAAGGTTATCGTTTCCCTTCGGTAGCGGAAAAATATGTGCAAACAAGTGTTGGTGCATTAACCATTTTTCCAAATCAACAATTACAACCTGAGACCGGAACGAGCGCTGAAATTGGGATTAAACAAGGGTTTAAAATTTTAAATTGGAATGGTTTTATTGATGTAGCCGCCTTCAGTACCACCTACAGAAATATGATGGAATTTGCCTTTGGTATTTACTTCCCCGATACTACTTCTGTTGAGTATCAACAATATCTTGGCAACAAGTTGAAGTATTTAGGATTTAAGTCGATTAATATTAGCAACGCCCGCATTACAGGTATTGAAGCTAGCGTAGCGGGTAACGGTAAATTAGGTCCGCTAGAAGTAAGTTTATTTGCGGGGTATACTTATACCAATCCCATCAACCTCAACTACAATCCTAATTTAGACACCAATAAAACTGCTAATGCCAATGTGCTTAAATATCGTTTTTTTCATAACGTGAAAGGCGATATTCAAATTGATTACAAGAAATTTTTTGTAGGATTGAGCAGTCGTTACAACAGTCATATCATTAATATTGATGATAGTTTTCAGAAGCCGGTATTTAGCTTTATCATACCGGGTGCCAACTTTGGTCCTACAATTTTGCCTGGCCTTGAAACCTACAGAAACATTCATAACACTGGTAATTTATTTTTTGATTTACGTTTGGGTTATCAGATTAATACCAGCAATAAAGTTTCGCTGATTGTAAACAACATGATGAACGCTGAAAACATGGGCCGTCCGGGCGATATGCAAGCACCAAGATTATGGATGTTACAATTTGTTACTAAGTTTTAATGGTGAATTGTGAATGGTGAATGACCCCGCCCCCCTTTTTAATTGTGAATGGTGAATGGTGAATGGTGAATTCCCCCGCCCCCCCTTAATTGTGAATGGTTAATGGTGAATGGTGAATGGCTGGGGTGTGCGGATATATGATTGTGGGTTACTACTGAAATTTGAGTACTCCGTATTGCCAATAATTTTGAGAGGAGGCAATTTTTAATTGCTGGGCGATGAGAAATTCAAAAATATAATCATCAAACTTTTTTTCTTGGGTTGCTTCAAATCCATCAAGCGCATATAAATAGGCAGCAATCTTACCATCGCTGTTAAAATAAATGCGATTGTAACATGAAGCATTTGCACTGACTTTAATCCCTTTTTGCTGCATGTAATGATTCAAATCGATTAAGAGACCAGTCCAACAGTTTTTGAATGCCTCTTCTCTGCCTTTAAATACATAATTTTCTGATGTCATGTTGCTGAAGGCCAAAGCATAGCCGTTTTTCATGAATTCGGCATCAATGGCACAAAGATTTTGATCGGGCAATTTTTTGATCAATACTTGCGCCTGCAACTGACCGACAAAGGTTATCATGATACCTAGGAGCAAACAAGTACGAATCATTCAGCTTTATGGTGATGATAAAAAAATGGATTGACCTTTTTTTCGATCAATCCACTTCAATTAAATTTTATTAATGTTTGTGTCCGTCATGTTCATCATGTCCATGTCCTTTGTGATCATCGTGCCCCGGGCGACATAAGCCAACGATGGTGTGAAATACATCGTGCAAGGCAGTAATTGATTTTTTAATTTCTTCATCACTTGCTTTTGCTTTAATTTGCTTGTCTAAATTTTTTGAGCCATCAACCAACTTGTTAAGCGTTTCTTGAATGTCTTTTACATTTTTGTAATCAGCAGGGATGGCTGATTTTTTCCATGCTTCGGCTGCTTTTACCATTTCGGCACTTCGTTCACGAATAGGTTTTAAATTACCTTCTTCGGCAGGATGAAATGTTTGCGACATTACAGTATGAAAATCTTTGAGCTCTTTCCATTCTGCTTTATTTTGAGCGATAGCAAAAGTTGTACTTAATGCAATGATTGCGGTGTAGATGAATTTTTTCATTTGTTAGTGTTTTGGTTAGATACGATGATTCGTTTTTAAATTTTAGGCCAAAGTTAATTTTTAATCCACAATAGGCATTATACCAATGTGAAATTAGCCTATCAGAACACACTTAAGAATTTACAATTAATTTTTATGCTTAAATGAATAAAAATACCTGCTAACAACTTACTATCAATGCGCATGTGTTGATTAATATAAAATAAACCTGAACAAAATCATCTTAAAATTATCATCCATTGTTTTACTTTGCATAAAATTTTACCATGAACAAGCCCATAACCATCATTGGTGCAGGAGGTGCCATCGCCAATTGCCTAGCTCCTTACCTCATAGAAAAAAATGAGCCTATACGCTTACTGTCACGCAGAGGTATAAGTATGCCCGGTGCGCAAGGCATAGCTGTTGACGTAAGCAATCAGAAGGCAATCATCCAAGCTACAAAAGATTCAAAAGTTGTGCTTATGCTGATAGGCATTGAATACAGAACAGCTACTTGGCAGGATCGTTGGCCTGTGATGATTGATCATTGCATCAATGCGTGTATTGAAAACAATGTGCCGCTCATATTTTTTGATAACGTTTACATGTATGGGCAAGTGGAAGGAGAAATGACTGAACAAACACCATTTAATCCGTGTAGTAAAAAAGGTGAGGTAAGGGCTAAAATTGCCTCTTATTTATTACAGCAAATCAAGAAAAATAATATCAGAGCAAGCATTGCACGCGCAGCTGATTTTTACGGTCCGCATGCACAAGAAAAAAGTTTTTTTCATCAATTGGTATTGAATCCCATGATGGCCGGTAAAAAAGCGCAGTGGCTTGTTAACTCACAACAACCACACTCTATGAGCTATACCAAGGATATGGCGCATGGTTTGTATTTACTCACACAAGATGAACGCACACTTAATCAAACATGGCATTTGCCTACTGCTTCACCTGCGCTATCCGGTGTTGAGTTAATAGAAATCATCAATCGTATACAAGGCAGTAATTTAGCTTGCATGAATTTAAATAAGTTGATGATAAAGGCCTTTGGTTTATTTAATGCTGATGTGCGCGAGTCGGTAGAGATGCTCTATCAATACCAATTTCCATATCATTTCAGCTCAGCCAAGTTTGAAAAGTATTTTAATTACCAACCTATGAGTTATGCAGCAGGGCTCGAGGAGACAATCAAATTCTACAAATAGTACCGCTATGATTCACATTGGTATTATTTATTAGTTGGACAAAAAATAAATGCAATTGGATAATTTGAGCGCCAAAAAGGTTTTAAACCTCATTCAACCAATCAAATAGTTTAGCATGGGTAAGGGTTGATTTTTCCTGAGCAGCAATATCTTTTTCAACCTTACCGGCTTTCATCATCAACAACCTGTTGCCGTAATTTACAGCTTCGCGCATGTTGTGTGTAACCATGATGGCCGTATGTTTTTTTTCTTGAATAATTTTGGCAGCATTATCCATTAAACTAAGTGCCGATTTTGGGTCAAGCGCTGAAGTAGGTTCATCCATGAGCAATACATCGGCATCGCACAAAGTTGCCATTACCAATGTGAGTGCCTGTCGTTGCCCGCCCGACAAGGTGCCCATTTTTTGCGCTATTTTATTTTCGAGACCTAAATCAAGCTGCGCAATGCGCTGTTTTACCATTGCTATAAATTGATTATTGATGCCAAGCTTAAGCCCTTTATGTGTATTGCGCAGGGAAGCAAGACGCATGTTTTCGATTACAGTTAGTTCCGCCACAGATCCTTGTAAGGGATTTTGAAAAATGCGTGCTACATATTTGCTGCGCTGATCCACATTTAAATGCTGAACTTCGTTTTGATTGATGAATACCTTCCCTTGATTGGGAATTGTGAGTCCTGCAATGATGTTTAAGAGCGTAGATTTACCACTGCCATTGGCACCAATGATATTGGTAAAACTTCCCGCTTCAAAAGTAATATCAAGGTTATTGAACAGCTGATTGACTTGTCCGGCATCATCTTCAAAGGAATGGCTGATTTGCTTTAGTGTTACCATGCCATTATTTTTTGATAAAATTAATTTTAGTGATCCCTATAAACAACAGTACCAACAGGGCAGAGAATAACTTTACATACACTTGTTCTATGCCTTGAGCAAGGATAAATGCTATACACAACCTAAAAATTACAGCGGCCGTGACCACCATCAACAAAGGCATTAACAGGGTAGTGCGTTGCAACCTGCGACTTACCGACTCGCCCATCATCACACTTGCCAATCCGGCAATAACAATTCCTATTCCCATGTTGATATCAGCAAAGCCCTGCATTTGTGTAACCAAACAACCACTCAACGCAACAAGTGCATTGCTAATGGCAAGTCCAATCATTTTTATGCGATTGGTATTTACACCATTAGCCTCAATCATATTTTCATTGCTACCTGCAGCCCGCATAGCCAAACCAAAATCGGTTTTAAGCAACCACAGCAGTATTGAGGTGATTATTGTTACCAAAATACCAGCAATAGCAATATTGATCAACAGGTTATCTGGATTACTGATTTCGACAAACAAGGAGGGAGTTCCCAATAAGGGAATATTACTTCTTTCCATGATGAGTAAATTCACCGAGTATAGAGCAGTCATGACCAATATTCCGGCTAAGAGCGCATTCATTTTTAGCTTGGTGTGTATAATGCCGGTTACTGCGCCTGCTGCAGCGCCTGCAGGCATCACTAATAAGGAGGCCATTAATGGGTGCATATTACTAAGCATACAAACTGCGAACACTGCTGCGCCTAATGTATAGCTACCATCGGTGGTGATATCAGGGATATTAAATACTTTTGCAGAGAGAAATATACCCAACGCCAGTGGAACAAATGCTAGTCCTTGTAACAATGCGAGAGCATAAAAATCCATGTTTGATGTTGTGTTTTAAAAGATGATTTTTTTGTTAGATGATAGTGAAGCCATTTTGATTGGTTTGAATGCCTAATTCTTTGGCTTTTTTTGCATTGATGAGTCGATTTCTTTTTAGCACTATTTCGGGTTGAGGAATCACTTTTTTATGGCTATTTAAAAACTTAACAGCTTGCATGCCTGCTTGGTATCCCCAAGCAAACATATCGGCACCGTAGGCGCACAACGCACCACGCTTCACCAATCCTGCCTCGCTGGTAAATACAGGTATTTTTTTTGCATCGCAGGCCGCTGCAATTACTTCAAATGAAGCAAATATGTTATTGTCGGGCATGGCAAAAAAACAATCAATCCCTTTACCAATCAAACTTTGAATGGCTAATTGGGTTTCTGATGAATTGCTGACCGAAACCACGGATAATTTCAACTTGAGCTTATCGGCAGCCGTTTGAATATGCGATAGGGCGCTCACCGATTGCGGCTCGGCCTGATTGTAAATAACACCCAAATGCTTGGATTGAGGTGATAAATATTTGATGAGTGTAACCGAAGTATCAATGTAAGCCAATGTTTCATAAACACCAAACAAATTGCTCGGGGCTTTACCCTGCGGATTGGTAAGTCCGGCATTTTCAGGACTTGGTGACACCATCATGCAAATAGGAATTTGTTTTGTTTTTTGCACAGCTGTAATGGTGCTTAAGGTGGCATTGCTGGCAATCAGATCAACCTGCTGACTGATAAAATAATCACACGCTTGCGTAAGTGCAGGGATATCACCTTGTGCATTACGATATAAAATGGTGATTCCCGTATCGTTTTGTGGGTAGCCATGCTCAGAGAGCGCTGCATAAAAACCTTGCTTGGCCTGATCTATTGTTTCATCCACAAATGCATCGAGAAAACCGATTACAGCTTTTTGCTTTTCCTTGGTTGGTGTTTGATTTTTACATGCGCTTAAGATGCAGCATAACATGATGGTGAGGGCAAAAAGTGCTGTAGAATATTTTGACATGTAGGTAAGATTGAAAGTTGTAAAGGTATGAAAACAAAAAACGTCCGAAATAGCGGACGTTTTTATAAAGTTAATGCATTGAAATATTATTCTGCGGGCTGAGGAGCGGCTGCAGGTTGCTCAGCAGCTGCAGGTTGTGCCGCAGCAGGAGCTGGTGCAGGTTTTGTAGCTGTAGGTGTTGCTGTATTATTAATTCTATCGCGCAATTCAGTATCTTTGGCTGTGCCCGTTCCTGTGCTTGATTTAATGACAAAAGATAATGAGATGCACAATACAAATAGTGCCACTACAAGTCCCCAGGTAACTTTCTCAATTAGCTCTGAAGTTTTTTGAACGCCCATCACTTGGTTAGACGCTGAAAAGTTAGAGGCAAGTCCTCCACCTTTGCTGTTTTGAATTAAGACCACCAAAATTAACAAGATGGCTACCAATACGATTAAAAATGTCAATAATCCGCTCATTTCCCTGATTTATTAAGTAATTGTTCTTTTAAAATTTTAATTTGGGTTGCGAAGATAGCATTCTTTTCGGGATTTTTCAAACTTAAATTTTGATATACCTTGATTGCCTTCGATAAATTACCTTGTTTGATGTATATTTTTGCCAGTGTTTCGGTTACAAAATAATCGTTATCTGTTACACTTTGTTTGGCCATGTTTACGGGCTTATAAAACTCTTGCTTAACAGGTTTTACGCGCTCTACGGGCTTATCAATAAATTTATCAATCAAAGTTTCTTCCTGTTTTTCTTGCGGTAGAATTTCTTTTTCGGGTGCAGTTGGCTGATTGGCTTGAAAATGTTTGAGCCAAGCCACAAAATCAGTTTGAGGAGCAGCTAACTTTTCGGGCTCAGGTTGGTTTGTTTCGGCTTGAGTATTTTCAGGATATGCTATTTCTTCTTCTCCGTGCTGTGCTTTGCTGGAATGATCAGCTACTGCAACAGATTGCTCATCGGCACTAATCTTATTTTCCAGCTCTTGCAACAATATCGATTCTGCTGCAGCCAAATTAATCTCTTTATCAAGCATCAAATCAATTTCATCCTTTGCCGGAACATTATCTTCATCAATTTGTGCAGGCAGAGCAATTTCTGTTGTTGCACCTATGTTTTCGCTGATAGGATTCAAATCCTCTTGAACAGATTGAATTTCTGACTCAAGTTGATTTGTTTGGGATAGGCTTTGCTCAATATTAACTTCATCTTGCTGCTTTTCGGGCTTTATAATTTGTGGCTGCAGCGGCTGAATTATTTCTTCGGTAATTTCATGAGCGAGATGCTGTTCCTTCGCAAAAGGTTCAGGCATCTTATAATGCTCAATTAACTCATATAATATTTTCCGATTGGTGATGTGTGCCGCAGCAATTTTAATTTGCTTTTGCAGATAAATACTATCGGTAACTTTGTAACATCTTGCAGCAAGTAGATGCGCAGTTTGGAAATAGGGGTATTCTTTGATGATTTCTTCGAGCAGCTGTGTATCCTCTGCTTTCAAGAGCCCCGGATTTTTAACGAGTGATATAAATCTTTCTCTATTCATCCTACCAATTGATTACCGCTTTATTAAAAATGTCCTGTACAAGTTGGTTATTGATTTCCTTAATCAATCGGTCTTCTTCGGCCGCAAGGGCAGTTGTTGAGGGAAAATCAGCAAATCGCGTAAAGGTTGTTTCAAAATTTTGTTTATCGTCTTTGTTGTTTACAAACTTTACTTTAACGGTAATCGATAGTCTGTTTTGTGCTGCTTGATTCAATCCGTTTGCACCTGTTCCTTGAATGGCAATTGGTGCTGCATTGTATGCAGTAACCGCACCTTCAAACTGGAGATCACCATTTTTTTGCACAAAAGATAAGTTGGTTTGCGACAAGAAAATATCTCTTAGCGCTTCGGTAAAAACCTGGCTATAAGTTGGCTTGGCAAGTGGTGCAAAACTTGAAAAATATTGTATGGAAACAGTTTTAACATCGGGCGCAATTGAAGCTCCTGTAAAAGAATAATTGACCTTGCATGAGGGTGGAATTATCAGGCAAGCCATTAAACACAAAAGCAATATGCACCTTGTTGTTTTCAAATTTATTTTTTGATGTTATACTCGTTAATTTTTCGGTAAAGTGTACGTTCAGAAATACCTAATTCACGTGCAGCATTTTTACGTTTCCCTTTACTTTTTTCTAACGCTTTATTGATCAATTCAATTTCTCTTTCTTCAAGTGACAATGACTCTTCAACAGGCAGCGTTATGGGTTGTTGTACGGTTGGTTGTGCCGATGGTTTAGGAATATTTTGGATGATAGCCGTTTCACTCATACCAGGTTGATTAACCTCGCTATAAATTTGTTGCAGATATCGTTCATTTTCTCCGGCAAAACCGGCAGGCAAGTGTCCATCATGTTGTATGATATTGACCACCAATTTTTTCAATTCCGACAGGTCTCTTTTCATGTCGAAAAGCACCTTGTAGAGCAGATCTCTTTCTGAAAAATCGCTTCCTGTATGCTCACCTTTGAGTACCATGGGCAGGTTGGAGCTTGTCGAAGGCATATCGGGCAAATACCTCACCAAGGTTTCGGCATCAATTTCTCTTTTTCTTTCAATGACAGAAATTTGCTCGGTGATATTTTTCAATTGTCTAACATTACCTTGCCAATAATAGTTCACCAACACTTGCTCGGCATCGGGCGTAAGCTTAATTACCGGCATGCGATACTTGGCGGCAAAATCGGCAGCAAACTTACGCATGAGCAAAAATATATCTTGCTTACGTTCTCTTAACGGAGGCACGGCAATGGGGACCGTATTTAGACGGTAGTATAAATCTTCGCGAAACTTGTTTTTCTCGATGGCTTGAGGAATGTTTACATTAGTAGCTGCTACCACACGCACATCTGTTTTCAATACTTTTGACGCACCTACTTTGATGAATTCACCGCTTTCGAGCACACGCAGCAAACGGGCTTGTGTGGCCATAGGCATTTCGGCAACTTCATCTAAAAAAATGGTTCCTCCATTGGCAACTTCAAAATAACCTTTGCGGGCCTCATGCGCACCGGTAAATGAACCTTTTTCATGTCCGAATAATTCAGAGTCGATGGTACCTTCGGGAATAGCGCCACAGTTCACAGCTATATATGGGCCATGTTTGCGTGCACCCAGCGTATGTATAATTTGTGGAAACACCTCTTTACCCGATCCACTTTCACCGGTGATGAGCACGCTTAAATCAGTTGAGGCAACTTGCGCGGCAATATCAATTGCCCGGTCTAATGAAGGCGAGCTGCCTATGATGCCAAACCTGTTTTTAATTTCCTGTATTGTCATTTTCAATCATCAATTATACAGCTTCACCAATAAGGGTTGCCGTAGTACAGCTTGTGGCGAGCACGTTGGCATATTGTCCGGGTTGATAATTCCCTTTTGGAAAAACTACAGTTGTATTTTGTGAATTTCTTCCGAAAAAATGCTCGGCCGATTTTTTGGAGGTGCCCTCAATAAGCACTTTATGCACCTTGCCAACGCCTTCAGCAGTTCTGATAGCGGAATGTTTTTGTTGCAAATCAACAATTTCCTGCAATCTTTTCTTTTTCACCTCTTCGGGAACATCATCTTTGTACTTTCTTTCGGCCAAGGTTTTGGGACGCTCGCTGTAAGCAAACATGTATGCAAAATCATATTTTACCAACTCCATTAAGCTCAGTGTATCTTGATGTTCCTCTTCGGTTTCAGAGCAAAAGCCCGAGATGGTGTCGGTAGAAATTCCGCAGTCGGGAATAATGCGTTTGATGGCTTGAATTCGTTCGATATACCATTCGCGTGTGTAACCACGATTCATCATTTCGAGCATGCGTGAGCTGCCCGATTGTACCGGCAAATGTATGTAGTTGCAAATATTTTCGTAGCGCGCCATTGTGTGCAGCACGTCATCTGTCATATCTTTAGGATGAGAGGTACTGAATCGCACACGCAAATCGGGATGTACAAGTGCTACCTTTTCTAACAACTGAGCAAACGAAGTGGCATCCTTCATTTCTTCGGGAGAAGGATTTTCTTTTTTTAGTCCACCGCCTGTCCATAAATAAGAGTCCACATTTTGTCCAAGCAAGGTGACCTCACGATAGCCCTGTTGAAAAAGCTCTGTGGCCTCATTCACTATTGTTTGAGGATCTCTGCTTCTTTCGCGACCGCGTGTAAACGGAACCACACAAAAAGCACACATATTATCGCAACCGCGCGTAATGCTAATGAAGGCATTGATGCCATTACTTTGCAAACGCACAGGAGAAATATCGGCATAAGTCTCTTCCTTGGAGAGTATCACATTTACAGCTTTTTTACCGTCTTGAGCTGTATCGAGCAAATTGGGTAAATCACGGTACGCATCGGGGCCTACCACAATATCAACCAACTTTTCTTCTTCTAAAAATTTTGCTTTCAAGCGTTCAGCCATACAACCAAGTACGCCAATTATCATTTCAGGTTTTGAACGTTTGGCTTTGCGATAATCGTTTAAGCGTTGACGCACCCTTTGCTCGGCATTATCACGAATAGCACATGTATTCACAAAAATTACATCGGCCTCATTCATGTTGTTAGTGGTAGTGTATCCTTTGTCTTTAAGGATAGAGGCCACAATTTCACTGTCTGAGAAATTCATCGCACAACCGTAACTCTCGAGGAAAAGTTTTTTGGAGCCCTGTGTATTGTTGGGCAAATCTAAAACCTCTCCCTGCCTGCTTTCGTCAATTATTTTATTTTCCATTATGTTGAGGCAACTTTTTGTTGCTGAACTTGCAAAATTAAGGATTTTATTGTTTACTGACAAATTGACACGCGTGTATTCGTACATGTTTAACTATTTTTAGTGGCTGATAATTTTCATTCATCCACCAATCACATTAACTTGCACGTGCAGATTGTTTGAAATGCTGCAAATCGTAAACCTTCAATGCCACGTTATCTAAAACGCATATTAATTGCAGCCACCCTTTTCTTAATGGGCTACATGCTGTTAAGCACCTACGTTGACCATTTACTGAAAAAGTTGATTGAAACACAGGTGGAGAAATTTTCCTATGCAAACTACCGACTTGAGATTGCAGATATTGAAACAAGTTTATGGGCATTCAATGCGGTGATTAAAGATATGCGTATCACCAAAGTAAAACATCAACACTTGCCCAATGAGCGCTATTATTTTACATTGAGTGCTTCGAGGGTATATGTGAAACAAATTAATCCGATAGATTTATTTTTCAATCATAACTTACAGCTTCGTGAATTGCTCATTGAAGAGCCCGATATTACTTTTGATTACAATGACACTATCAATACGCCCATTGAAAAAGACAGTAGTTTGATTAAACTTTATTACGAGCTCAAGAAGGTGGTGCTCAAGAATGCCGGTATACATGTCAACAAAAGATCGGGAGAAAAATTTACACTTGGTGTGCATCAATTATCATACTCGCTTAAAGAAAAATATTTATTGATCGATAGCATCAAAATTAAAGGCCTCAATAGCGTTTACCATGGATTCGATTATGATTGTAAGATTGAACATGCACAGCTTTATGGATTAGATTTAAATGCATTGCTGAATCGAATGGAGTTTGGCTACAGCAGCTGTCGTATAGGTGCTTTAAAAATGCAAATGAAAGCACATAGTTTGCTTAAAAAAAGACCTGTACTCAATTCATCTCAACTGACTCCTATACAATCAATTTCAGGTGGTAAAATAAACCCTCTGCGTATTGATTATTTATTGATATCCTATCAATCGAAACAAGATTTTGTTGAAGTTGCTGCCAAACAATTTTTTTATGCCTCAAAACAGTTGAGCATGCATCAAATTGATTTGAAGTTAAACCAAAAACATCATACCACTTCAAACATTGATAAAGTTGTGATCACCGGCTTTGATGCCGACCGATTGATTCATGAAAAACATATTTCCATTAGTCGATTAATCATTGAGCACCCTATTATTAAGAGCAGTTTAAAAGTGCACGAAAATTATGTGAAAGCGCTCCCCAATACTGCAGATCATATTGGCTACAGCGTTGACTGCATTAAAGAATTGGTGATACACAACGGAGTTTTACAATTGAGCAATAAGCGTAAACCGCATCTGCTCTTTGATGCACAGCATATAGTGTTGCAGGTTAAAAATTTAGATCCTCAATATTTATATCGGCCCAATGAAACATCTATACCAGATTACATCATGATGACAAGCGGAAAAGTGCACATCAACTTTCCAAATAATATTTATCACCTGCATATGCAAGCCACTGCCTATAATAGCCATGAAAAAAGATTGCAAATTGACAGTTTAAAAATACAGAGTAACTATAATAAGAAAACCTTTTACACACATGTAAAAAAACAAGTATCGCGCATCGATTTAAAGGTGCATCAATTAGGTCTAAATGGCTTTGATTTTTATCGTCTATTTAATAACAATCAGTTGACGGCAAGTTCATTGGATGCCGATTGGCTTTCTGCAAATTTTTACAAGAACAAGCAAGTCCCGCTTGGTGCTAATGACTATATGCTGTTTCCTCAGCAACTCATTGATAACATCCCCTATCCTATTTTCATTAAGCAAGTGAACATTAAAGGAGGACAAATAAAAAGCGAGATTCTAAATCAAGGTGCAAGCAGAGCAGGCGTCATTATCATTGATCAGTTAAAGGCACGATTTGAAAATATTGACAATCGTGATTATCAAGGCAATATCATGAAAGCATCCTTGACAGGCAGATTAGCGGGTTCGGGCAAGATGAGGGTGAATGCTATATTTGATATGTTTGCTAAGGATTATAAACATCAGGTACGTGCAGAAATTGGTAGTATGCCCTTTCAGCAATTGAACAGTTTTATGCTGGATTTTGCCTCCATTGAAATCATGAGTGGGCAGCTTAACGAAGCCATCATTGATATATCAGGTAACAATCAAAAGCTTGATTGTAATTTGTATTTAGGATACAATAATTTATCGATGAATCTGCTTAAAAATCAAAATAAAAAACACAAGCGCTACCGCAACATTGCCTCTGCATTAGCCAACACTTTAATTTATAAAAATAATCCCGAACCTGGCAAAAGGGTTAGATTAACCAATACTGTTTATACTTATGAACCCCGTAAATTTATTGTTGGCAATTGGATTACAGCAAGTTTTAATGCTTTGCTGATAACAACTGCACCGAAGGCAGCCGCTGCACTTGAGATTGTTGGTGCCCATCAACAACATGATAGTTTGACCCAAAGAAGAACTCCAAAATGGTTACAAAGATTATTGAAGAAAAGTCGACTAAAATAGTTTTGGCAACATATTTGTAATCGTTTCATTAAAATAATTAATATGAAAAAAACAGGTCTCCTCATAGCTGTTATCAGCATAGGAATTTTAAATGTACAAGCACAAATCAAATTGCCTGCCAACAAGTTAGAAAACACAATTAGCAACACGGGCAAAAATATCAAGGGAAGCAAGGGCGGCTCTCTCAGCGAATCAGATATAGCAAGTGGGCTCAAGGAAGCACTCGACATAGGAACAAAGAATGCAGTACGTTATGTTTCTAAAACCGATGGTTATTTGAAAAATCCTAAGGTTAAAATTCCATTTCCACCTGAGGTAACAAAAGTTGAAACAGCAGTGCGCAAGGTAGGTATGAATAAGCAAGCAGACGACTTTATAGCCTCTATGAATAGGGCTGCTGAAGATGCCGCTAAAAGCGCCATTCCGGTTTTTTCTGATGCCATTAAAACTATGTCCTTATCAGATGCCAAATCTATTTTAAATGGCAATGAAACAGCTGCAACCAATTATTTTAAAGGCAAAACAAGTACAGAACTTGCCGCTAAATTTAAACCCATTGTTACACAAAGCATGGAAAAAGTAAACGTGACCAAATACTGGGAGACCATTTCAACCGGCTACAACAAATTACCAATGACACAAAAAGTAAATCCCAACCTTGAGCAATATGTTACGGATAAAGCCATAGAGGGACTATTTAAAATGATTGCCGAAGAAGAAATTAAAATTAGGAAAGATCCTGCCGCACGTGTGTCTGATTTACTCAAAAGTGTATTCGGTTCTTAACTTTAAAACTTCTTTTAACCATGATTACCATCTACCATAAATCTAGCTGCAGCACCAGTAATAAAGTATTAGGAATGCTCAAAGAATCGGAAAAAAAATACAAGGTGATTGAATATATTAAAACACCACTTAATGCCGAAGAAATAAAGCAATTGCTTGTTAAATTGGGACTACCCGCTGAAGCCATAATCAGGAAAAAAGAAGTATTGTATAAAGAACAATACGCACACAAAAAACTGACTGAGGAAGCTTGTATTCAAATGCTGGTTGAGCATCCAAATTTGATTGAAAGGCCTATTCTTGTAAAGCGTAGCAAAGGCATTGTTGGACGCCCACCTGAAAAGGCCTTGGAGTGGATCAACAGCTAAGCGGGTGGCTGATCAATTTGTTTCTCTGTTTGTTCATCATCATCAATGATATTGGGGATGTGATGTATGAATTGTTCTTTATAGATATTTGCCAACAGCAAAAAATATGAAATAAGCAAAGGGCCAAAAATGATACCCGGCAGCCCAAACAATTTGAGACCCAAGATAACACCCATCACTGTAATTAACGGATGCACATCGGCAAACTTTTTTTGAAATGCAAAACGAAAAATATTATCAATCATTGAAATGATAAGTACTCCGTATACTATGAGCGCTAATGACTGGTATTGCTTGCCTGTAGTAAATAAATAAATGGCAGAGGGCAACCAAATAAGTGCACCGCCAACCATAGGAATAAAGGAAAACAGACCCGTAATTACGCCCCAAAAAAGCGGTTCACTCAAATCAAAAAACCAATAACCTAACGCAGCTACAAGACCTTGCAAAGCAGCCAATACCGGTGCGCCTAATACATTACTAAATGTTTGCGCCTTTAACTCTGTGGTAAATTTGTCAATGTCTGATTTTTTCATGGGCAAGAAATCGATCACGGCTTTTTCTATAATGCCGGTATTGCTGATCATAAAATATAGAAATAGCAACATGATGCCAATATCGCCAAGAATATTTATCGACTGACCAAGAAAAGATTTGATGTAATTGGCGGCTTCGCTTTGTAGCATTTTAATATTTTCGGGATTCATCAAACGCTGTCCTGTGAGCTCAAAGAGCTGCTGATCGAGCTTTTGAACGGTATGTGTAATCACGCTTGAATCGGCAAATAAAAACTGCAACTTTGGAATAAACATGTTGAAGAGTAATGTAAATACAAACACTACTACCACCAACGTAACTAATATCATGATGATAGATGTTAACCCTCTTCTCCATCGTTTTTTTTCAATCAAGTATTTGGTGATAGGGCGATAAAGTACATACAAAATCAAAGCCCCCAAAAAATCGGCAAAGAAATCGATGAGCGAAAAAAATATGATGCTCCCAACAAGGATGATACAGGCCAATAACATCCATTGTTTGAGTTGTGCAGAGCTGAGTTTTTTTAGCATGAGATAACTGATGAATACAGCGTATAAAAATAACTATTTATGATTGCAATAATTTTTTAACTGCGTTTATTCTTAAAAAAATCAGTAATTAACATTTTACATTCCTCGGCCATGATACCACTTTCTATAACTGTTTTTGGATGCAAAATTTGATTGCCTAAGCGTTGATATCCTCTTTTTTCATCTGCGGCAGCGAACACAATTTTTTTTATTTGTGCCCAATGCAAGGCACCTGCACACATGACACAAGGTTCAAGTGTAACATAAAGGGTACACTCATTTAAGTACTTTCCTCCAAGGTAATTGGCTGCAGCTGTAATAGCTTGCATTTCAGCATGTGCTGTAACATCATTCAATCGTTGAGTAAGATTGTGCGCGCGGGCAATAATTTGATTGTTGCATACAACCACTGCGCCAACAGGAACCTCATCTTCTGCAAGTGCCTTCTGTGCTTCTTTGTATGCCTCACGCATAAAATGCGCATCGGAATAAATACTTAAGGTAAGCTCTGTTTCCATGGCAACTTAATTGTTTTTATAAATAACCAATCCTTCGCGCAAAGCAATTTGTAACGCTTGATGCAATTGCAAAATATTTACCTGAAGTCTGTCAGCAATTTCTAGTGGTGTATCTTGTATCTCACTCATAGTGATTATACTTAGCAGGAACATGAGATCATGGCTCATGATTCCTGCTCCACCTTTTTCGGGATATAAATTTCTTTTTCCTAACATTGGCTCGCCATAATGATGACCGGGCGCAATTGCTTGGTTCATCTCTAACCCTTTGCATATATCCACTAACAGCATGACTACCTCTTTCAATGATTCAAAACACATGATTGATTTATTGTCGTAACTGGTATGATACTGCGGGTATAACTTGTAAGGTGTTCGCATGATGGTGCCCACAGGAAAATTAAATCCGGGCGAGCAGTATTGTCTTTCATCGCTCCCTCCTACTTGAAAATCTCTGACTATGCTATTGGTGTATGAAGTTCTCAAAAAATGAGTCATCATTTTATCGGCAACAGTGTTGGCGCTTTTGCTTGTTTGATAGGTTATTTTTCCTGCATCGCCACAACATGTTAATACATACCCCGCCTTAATTTTTGATTTAAGCTCCAACCCATGTTGTGCAAGAAAAGCAATAACACCAATGGTTTCAGGAGCCAAAATAAAACGATAAGTGTAATACCTGTTTTCAGTTTTACATAACTGCTGATATAAAAAAGCAAGCGCTAATGGGCCTGAAAGTTCGTTGTTGGCCAAACTTGGATGACACAAGTAGGATGAAAATAAAATCTCTTCATTGCTGCTTCCTTTCAATACACATTGACCATAGGTGAGCGCGCCATCTGTCAGTGTAGAGTCAATGACCACTTGATAATTACCCTCTTTTGGGAGCGTTAAAAATTCATTATGTGTTAAACAAAATCCCCACGTTTGCTTGTAGTAGGTGGTGAGATAAGGGATGGCATCGGGCTTCTCGGGAAGTGTGTTCAAATGTGGCAACAGTTGGTCATAAGTGAACTGTTGATTAACAGGTATGCTGTAATTGATGACATGTAAATTATTCACTTTAAAATCAGCAATCTTTCTTCCGTCAGGACACAGGATGTATGCATCACTGATGTTCCATTCTTTTGGTATTACCCAGTCGAGCACTTGCGTACCAGTTTTTACTTCGGTAAGCTCAAATGGGATAATTTCATTTAAAATTTGAAAACTTTCGCGCAGGCCATTACCGCTGATGCTACGACATATTGGCCACAGTTTATCGAAATACTTTTCTAAGTCTTTCTCCATCTTATTATCTGCAATTAGTTGTGCAAATATAAGTTTAAAAGAACATGATGTTTACCACGTGTAAATGTATCCTAATGATAATCCGCTTCCCCAAAGCAACACCTTTTTATTGGTTGCTTTTACCGAAGCATAACTCCTTTGCACGGCAGCATGAAATCTTATTTGTGTGCTTCTGTTGAGTATGTATTTCATTCCTGCTCCCCAATCGGATGAGGTAAAAATTGTTTTATAATCTAAGTTTTTTGTGACTAGTGTTTTAGATACTCGATTATTGTTAACCAATTCTATCTCTTCTTGATAAATATTGTAGCAAATGGTTTGATTGATTCCTGCATAGCTGAAGAATTTCAATCGCCCTTTTCCGGCAGTGAATACAGCTCTTATGGGAATATCAATGGCATTGAAAAATGTATGATAATACATGATGTTGCTGCTCTTGTTAACTTCACTTACCATGGGTATCAAAAGACTTCCAGGAAAATCAACCATCATTTCTTTTCGACTAATTCCAACTCCTGTTTCAAATCCCCAATGATTATTTTTTTGCCATCCAATCAATTGGGTGATTCTATACCCCTGTTGTAATTTTTGATTGACATAATATTGCTCCCAATTGTGCGTTTTGCCTGACTCCTGCTGTCGCAACTTTACAGTTATAAAACAAAATTCTGGTTCCATAGCTGTAACCGTATACCTATTACTCGCGTGTTTTGTCATTAAAGAGTCGGCACCAACAACCTTGGCATTACTTGGCAAAGAATTTAAAACAATCAATAAAAATAAGGTACTCTGTAAAATAAATTTCATAGCCCAAAGCAATGAAAATAGTTGACACCTTCAAAATATATGAGGTTGTTTTGATAGGAAGATTACAGAAAAGTTGGTTTATTTAAGCCACCACAAACTCTTCATACAATTAGTAGGCACGTACATTTTTACCTTCCATGTAATTGATGAAGGCTTGGTTTACTACTTTGTTACCGCCCGGTGTAGGATAGTTGCCGGTGAAATACCAATCGCCATTATTATTCGGACAAGCAGCATGCAAACCCTCAATGGTTTGATATACGATATTGACCTCAGCCTTTGTTCCGGCAGGAGTAAGCAATTGCGCTACTTTTAAACTAATTTGTTCGGGAGTAAATGGCTTGTATACTTCTTTTACCACATTTACAATTTGCTCGGCAGGTAATGTTGATTGCGCCTTTGCCTTTTCGTACACACTATCTAAAATATGACCTTGCGCTGTTTCTTTCAACAATTCTACCGCTGCTTGAAAGGCAATAAAATCGCCTAGTTTGGCCATATCTATACCATAGCAATCAGGATATCTGATTTGTGGTGCAGATGAAACAATGATTAATTTTTTGGGTCCAAGTCGGTCGAGCATTTTAATAATACTCTGCCTGAGTGTGGTACCACGCACGATAGAATCATCGATAATTACCAAAGTATCTACATCCTTTTGAATAGTTCCGTAGGTGATGTCGTAAACGTGTGCCACCATATCACCGCGGTTTGCATCATCGGTGATAAAGGTGCGTAACTTGGCATCTTTGATGGCAATTTTTTCTGCTCGTGGTCTGAAGTTAAGAATGCGCTCTAATTCTTGTTCAGTAATTCCCGGGCCTGCCTCTATAATCTTTCGCTTTTTAACGGTGTTGATGTAATCTTCGAGTCCTTTCATTAATCCGTAAAAAGAAATCTCTGCCGTATTTGGTATGTATGAGAAAACGGTATTTTTTAAATCGTGATGAATGGCTGGAAGAATAAGTGGGCAGAGTTGCTGACCGAGTTGTTTTCTTTCGTTGTATATATCGGCATCGCTTCCGCGAGAAAAATAGATGCGTTCAAATGAACATGCTTTTCTGTCACCGGGTGAATTGATATTTACCTCTTCTACGTGTCCGTCTTTTCGAATGATTAATGCATTTCCCGGACCAAGTTCCTGAACAGCTTCATACGATACATTGAAGGCCGTTTGAATCACCGGACGTTCTGAACAAACTACAGCAACCTCCTCATCAACATAATAAAATGCAGGTCTGATACCATTAGGATCGCGCAATACAAAGCTATCGCCATTGCCAATGATTCCCGCCATAGCATAACCACCATCCCATTTTTTACTTGAATCTTTGAGTATTTTAGTGATGTTTAGATGCTGCGAAATTTTTTCTGAAATTTCGATATTGGTATGCCCTTTTTGTTTGAATTCTTTGAAGAGTCGTTCGTTTTCTTTGTCTAAAAAATGTCCGATACGCTCCATAACAGTTACTGTATCGGCCTTTTCTTTAGGATGCTGTCCCAATTCCACCAACTGATTAAACAACTCATCAACATTGGTCAAATTGAAATTACCGGCCACGGCTAAATTTCTTGTTTGCCAGTTATTGATTCGCAAAAATGGATGACAGTTTTCAATACCATTATTTCCAAAAGTTCCATATCGTAGGTGACCTAAAAAGACCTCTCCTGTGAACGGTAAGTTTTTCTTTAACCAATTAGGTTGCTTTAATTTCTCGGGATCTGTTTGCTGTAGTTCAATGAATCTGCTATTCACCTTGGCAAATATTTCTTTAAGCGGAGTGCTATGATTACTTCGATACCTGCTGATGTAACGTTTACCAGGTTCAGCATCTAGTTTTATGTTAACCAATCCCGCACCATCTTGTCCCCTATTGTGTTGCTTTTCCATCAACAAATACATTTTATTTAATCCATAAAATGATGTACCGTATTTGTCGAAATAGTATTGAAGCGGCAACCTGAGTCTGATAAAGGCAATACCACACTCGTGCTTGATGTAATCACTCATAATAGGTCAAAGATTTTTTTTGCGTGCCAAAATTAATGATTAATAACGATTGTAAGACGATTGACACTAACTTAATTTAATATATTTGACAACAAGAAAATTTCATGTTAAGCAACAAAGCTTTTTTTAGGATTCTTTTGCTTGTATTTTTATGCAAGTGTATAGGAAACACTATGCTGTACGGTCAAAACAACTGGACATTTTCTCTAAGTGTGATTACAAAAGATCTTGAAACAAAGAAGCAGATTTCCGGAGCGCAGTTAATTATCATCGATAAAAACACCAATGTTAGGGTACATTCAGCTTTAAGCAGTGCTGAACAACAAATCAAACTAAATCTTGAGCCCGGAAAAGATTACATATTGCGTATTTCCAAAGATGGCTACGTAAATAAAAACATTTCAGTGAGCACCAAAAACGTTCCTTATAATGATAAATCTACTCCGAGCTATATATTCGAGGTAACTACCGATATTTTCACAGAAGAACCGGATGAAGATTACAGTGCTTTCAGACCTGCTTTTGGTATGATATTGTATAACCAAACAAAAAAAGATTTTGTTTGGATGCCCAACGAGGATGCGAAAAAGAAAGAAGAAGAAATAAAGAAGCGCAGAAAAGACAAGCGCAATGATGAGGATAATAATGAGAAAAAAAATCCTAAAGAAGCGGGTAAGAAGCAGCTTGAAAATTTGAATAGTAATAAATCTGAGGCTATGAAAAAAGCCATAGATAATGATAAACGTAGGCGAGAAATGGAAGAATACCGCAAGTTTTTAAAAGAAGAGTCTATGTCATCTTTAAAGTTAGATTTCAATGAGCCCAAACTAATTTACGTGAATTTGATACAAACCGAAACCATTGAACACAGAAATCATATTGTTACTGAAACTAAAGTTACATTTGATGCCGGCAAGAAAGTAGTTTACCGGAAAATAGTTTTTGAATGGGGCGGAACATATTATAAACAAGATGAACACGACCTTACCGATGTTACCTATGATTTATTAATGCGCATCATTGTGCCCAAACAATGAGCTTGTTTTTTTTATTTACAAAGTTGATTTATTTCATTTTTCTCTGGTCAATTAATCTATTGATCTACTTTCAAAATATTTGATCAAAAACGCCATCAATTTAATCAGAGTATTACCATTTGCACTGTCAATTACACCCATGTGTTAAATTGCTTACAACAGTATCCCTACTACAATTTTAATTCAGTCCAATAAAGGCATACGCTAAATACACTGAATTTAATCTGAATAAATCTGTGTAAGTTAAGGATGTAATGCATTTGTGATTTTCACTGTGTATGCGCTCATAGCAAACGTTTACAAAAGATTCAAGGAATAGATTAATTAAAGCTGTTTCAGCGATTCCGCAATTTCTTGTGCGAATTTAGGGCAGTACAATTTTTTAGCCCCTCTGAAACCCCAACGAAGTTAGTTTTTCCCACCTGCCAAATTTTTCATCCATTATTTCCCACAACAGACAAAATCAGGTCAATTTTTCTTAAAAACATGGTTGCAAGGGCGTTTTATAACCCCTTAAGCTCCAAAAAAACTAATCGCAAACAGCTGTAAATCAAAAAGTTTTCAACAAAAGTGGGAAATAATGGTAAAATGTGGGAAATATTTCCATAATTTTACCGCGATCAAAAAAAACAGGCCTTGTACCAACTTTTAGGAACATACGAATGCACAGTTGATGCGAAAGGAAGAGCGATGCTTCCTGTTGCATTCAAGAAAGCATTGACTGCTGTTCTCGACAAAGGATTTGTATTGAAGCGCAGTGTATTTGGGTCATGCCTTGAATTGTACACCATGGATGATTGGCAGCGCACGAAGAAAGATGTGGACAGACTCAATCGATTTAAAAAAGAAAACATAGAGTTTATCAGAGCTTTTTCTGCAGGATTAAAGTCCATAGAAATTGATGCAAGTGGAAGATTGTTGCTACCAAAAGATTTGATGGCTTTTGCAGGTATTACCAAAGATGTTGTGATGAGTGTAACCTCCAACAACATCATTGAAATATGGGATAAGAAGAAGTATGAAGATGCTGTGAATATTCCTAACGAAGACTTTGAGAATTTGGCAGAAAGGGTAATGGGAAGTTTAGGAAATAAAGAGGAAGGTGATGTATCATAATCCTGTGCTGCTGAAAGAAAGTGTGGAGGGATTAAACATCAAAAGCGATGGCCTTTATGTAGATGTAACTTATGGAGGCGGTGGTCATTCGAGGGAGATTTTAAAGCATTTGACTACAGGAAAACTATATGCTTTTGATCAAGATGATGATGCTTTTGCCAATAGAATAACTGATGAAAAACTAATACTGATTAAACAAAACTTTAGGTACATGAAAAACTTTTTGAAGATGTATAACGCACTACCGGTTGATGGCATTCTTGCCGATTTGGGCGTTTCATCTCATCAGTTTGATGAAGGTACTAGAGGATTCAGTACCAGGTTTGAAGGTGTGTTGGATATGCGTATGGATCAGTCGGGAAAAGAAACCGCAGCAGATATCATCAATCATTATGAGGAACAAGCACTCATTAAAATTTTTAGTGAATACGGAGAGGTTGAAAATAGCAAACGCCTTGCTGCCTGTATTGTAAAAGAAAGAGCAGTAAAGCCAATAAAAACCACGGAAGAATTAAAGCAAGCAATCATCAGTTGCACACCTAAAATGAAGCCACAACAATACTTGGCAAAAGTGTTTCAAGCGCTTCGTATTGCGGTTAATCGCGAGCTCGATGTACTTCAAGAATTTTTAATGCAATGCACAGAAGTGTTGAAACCCAGTGGTCGTTTAGCTGTGATTTCTTACCACTCATTGGAAGATCGCTTGGTAAAAAATTTCATTCGCTCAGGAAACTTCGAAGGCAAAGTAGAACAGGATTTTTATGGTAATAAGTTGGTCAACTTTAAAGCAGTAAACAGGCAAATTATTACACCTAGTGAAGCAGAGCTGACAGACAACAGTAGGTCGCGCAGCGCCAAATTACGCATAGCAGAAAAACTATAACAAATGGCAGAAAAAGAAATCAATCAGCAGCAGGGTGAAGCGGTAAATAATAACGCAGGTGCAAAGGTGCGTGAAAAAAAACCGGCCGGAAAATTGGTTGCACGCTCGCTTGTTGACATTATCAACGGCAATATTCTTACCAATAAATATAGTCTTAAGCAAGTACCATTTATGATGTTTATCACAGGCATTACACTGCTCTACATCGCCAATAGCTATTATGCCGAGAAAAAAATAAGACAGATTAGCAAGGTAACAAATGAGTTAAAAGAGTTGCGCTCTGAATACATCACATCAATGTCGAAACTCATGTTTGTAAGTAAGCAGAGTGAGGTTGCAAAAACAGCTGAAGAAATGGGTCTTCTAATAAAAGAAAGCACCAATCCACCGGGTAAAATAATCATCAAATAATCAAATAGCCTATTAACAAAATGGCCGAAAAAAGAGATATCAAAAAAGACTTTCTGTGGCGCATCTACTTGATGTATGCCTTGATTGCTGTTTTTGGCTTCGCTGTGTTGCTGAAAGTTTTTACTATTCAATTTGCTGAAGGAGAACATTGGCGAAAAAAAGAGCAAGAACTTACCATGAAGTATATTGATATAGAAGCTTCACGCGGTAATATCTACTCATCAGATGGCAGTCTGATAGCTACCTCTGTTCCCATCTTTGAATTGAGAATGGATGTGGTATCAGAACCTGTTACCGATAAAATATTCTATGAGCAAGTAGACTCATTAAGTTATTGTTTATCGAAAACATTCAAGCATAAAACATACAATGATTGGCGCACAGATTTAAAAAATGCAAGAAAGAGAAAAAATCGTTACTACCTGATTGCACGGAAGGTGGAATATGCCACCTTGAAAAAGGTACGCAGATTTCCAATATTCAGACTTGGTAAATACAAAGGCGGTTTAATTGTATTGCAAAAAAGCAGAAGAGAATTACCATTCAAAAAGCTTGCTCAACGCACGATAGGTTATGACCGCAATTCAAAAAAACCACTTGGTATTGAGGGAGCTTTCAACAAGGATTTACAGGGTGTTAGCGGCAAACGCTTGGTGCAAAAAATTGCAGGCGACATTTACAAACCCATCAATCAGGACAATGAAATTGAACCAAAAGATGGGAACGACATCATTACAACCATAGATGCAAATATTCAAGATGTGGCACATCACGCACTTGAAAAACAGTTGAAGGCACAAAATGCTCATCATGGCTGCGCAGTATTAATGGAAGTAAAAACCGGTGCCATTAAAGCTATGGTGAATCTTTCAAGAGTTGATACAGGTGACTATGTTGAAACATTCAATTATGCTATTGGAGAAGGAACAGAGCCGGGTTCTACCTTCAAGCTTGTATCCCTGATGGCTGCTTTTGAGGATGGCTACACCGATTTGGATGAGATGGTGAATATCGAAGGTGGAAGAAAAGCTTATGCAGGAGGCTATATCATGAGAGACTCTCACGAAGGTGATTATGGGCAATATTCGGTGAAACAAGTTTTTGAAAAATCATCCAATGTAGGCACGTCCAACATTATCATGAAATACTACAAAAAACAACCACAAAAATTTATCGACAGAGTTTATTCATTCGGACTTCATCAACCGCTCGGAATTGCCCTTCCTGGAGAGGCTAAGCCATACATTAAAGATACCAAATCAAAGTTGTGGAGCGCTTTATCACTTCCGTTGATGAGCATCGGCTATGAAGAGAAATTGACTCCACTGCAAACACTTAATTTTTACAACACTGTAGCTAACAATGGAAAGATGATGCGTCCGCAGTTTGTACAGGAAATCAGAAGCAAAGGCAAACTCATTAAATCATTTGCTCCGGAGATCATCAATCCCGCTATATGTTCGCAAGCTACCATCGACAAAGCTAAAGCAATGATGGAAGGTGTGGTAAGAGAAGGTACTGCTACCAACTTGAGAACAGCACCTTATCAAATTGCCGCCAAAACCGGTACTGCTCAAATTGCTATTGGCAACAAGGGTTACAGTATTGATGGCAAGAAATCATATATGGCATCATTATGCGGATACTTCCCAGCTAAAGATCCGTTATACTCTATCATCATTGTAGTATATGCTCCATCTAAAGCGGCCTATTACGGAAATGAAGTAGCAGGCCCAGTATTCAGAGAAATTGCCGATAAGGTATATAGCAATAGCATGGTAATTATTAAACCATTACAAAAAGACACCTCTCGATTTGTGATGCATGTGCCTGCAGTAAAGGGTGGAAAAAAACTTGATATCGATCGAGTTGCAAAAGAGCTCTCCTTAAAAACAGCGATTGATGATGTTGAGGCCAATTATGTGTGGGCGCAACCCGATAATAAAATTATTCGCATGAAGGTGAATCCTACCAAAGAATTGGAAGTCCCTCAACTCGTTGGGATGGGTTTACGTGATGCACTTAGCATTTTAGAAAATCAAAAATTATTGGTAAAAGTAGTTGGCCGAGGAGTAATCAGAAAACAATCTCTTGTACCAGGGACTAAAGTTGTAAAAGGTTCCACAATAACCATTGAATTATCATAATATGAAATTACTGAGTGATATCATATATAAAGCAGGAATTGAAGAAGTAATTGGGGCAACGCATGTCGCTGTTGAAGGTATTTGCTTCGATTCACGCAAAGTGCACAAATTAAGTTTATTTGTTGCTGTAAAGGGCGTTAATAGTGACGGACACGCGTTTATTACTAAAGCCATAGAAGATGGGGCAGTAGCTATTATTTGCAGCACAATACCTGTTACACTCGATAGTGATGTCACCTACATTCGTGTTAAAGATACTTCCTACGCACTTGGCATCATTGCTTCTAACTACTACGATAACCCTTCCTCTAAATTAAAATTGGTTGGTGTTACCGGCACAAATGGTAAAACCACTACGGTTACTCTATTATATCATTTATTTAAATTCTTAGGTTATAAAACCGGCTTAATATCTACTGTAAAAAATTACATTGATACCACAGAATATGTTGCCACACACACCACTCCCGATGCTGTTCAGCTCAATGAATTGCTTGCAAAAATGGTTGATAGTGGTGTCAGCTACTGCTTCATGGAAGTTAGCTCACATAGTGTGGTTCAACATAGAATTACAGGACTTCAATTTGCCGGTGCAGGGTTCAGTAACATAACGCACGACCACCTCGATTATCATGGCACTTTTGATAATTACCTCGCAGCAAAAAAAGGGTTCTTTGATCAACTTCATTCCGATGCTTTTGCCATCGTAAATAAAGATGACAGACACTTTGCAGTGATGATGCAAAACACGAAGGCCACTAAAAAAACCTGTTCCATTAATCAACAGGCAGACTTCAAAGCCAAGATTGTTGAGAATCATTTTGCTGGATTACAATTACAACTCGATGGCACCGAAGTTTGGACAAAATTGATCGGTAGTTTCAATGCCTACAATATTTTAATGGTGTATGCCATAGCCATTAGTTTAAAGCAAGATAGGACCAATGTACTTACGGCAATAAGCAGCTTGAACCCTGTTGATGGCCGCTTTCAATTTATTAGATCGAGCAATGGTATTACAGGTATTGTTGATTACGCGCACACACCCGATGCACTTATCAATGTATTAAAAACAATACACGACATCAGAACAGGCAATGAAAACATCATTGTAGTGGTAGGATGCGGAGGCGACAGAGATGCTGCCAAGCGACCTGTTATGGCTGAAATAGCATGTAAGATGGGCAATAAAGTAATCCTCACCTCCGACAATCCACGCAGTGAAAATGCAGATGAAATAATCAATCAAATGATGAAAGGTGTAGATGCCGTAGCCAAGAAAAAAGTACTGTGCATAACCGATAGAAGGCAGGCCATTAAAACAGCTTGTGCACTTGCCAACAGCAATGATATTATACTGATTGCGGGTAAAGGACATGAAAAGTACCAAGAAATAAATGGAGTTAAACATCCGTTCGATGATATGCACGAATTGAGTGAGCAATTACAAACAGAAAAAATTTAACCCTAACACCCAAAGAAAAAAATGCTTTATTACCTATTCGATTTTCTTGATAAACGCTTCGATTTTCCGGGTGCAGGCGTATTTCAATATATCTCTTTCCGCGCTTCTTTAGCCATTATTACTTCTCTTGTTATTTCAATGATTTTCGGCAAGAGAATTATTAACTACCTACGCAAAAAACAAGTTGGAGAAACTGTAAGAGACTTAGGACTTGAAGGACAAATTCAAAAGCAAGGAACACCAACTATGGGCGGCTTGATTATACTTAGCGCCATTTTAATACCTACACTACTATTTGCAAAACTTCATAATGTATATATCATATTGATGATTTGTTCAACTGTTTGGTTAGGTTTAATAGGATTCTTAGATGACTATATCAAAGTATTCAAAAAAGACAAACAAGGCCTCAAAGGTACTTTTAAAATTATCGGGCAGGTAGGATTAGGCCTCATTGTAGGATGTACATTATACTTCAATGACAGTGTTGTAATAAAGGAAAAAATAAAAAACAGAGAAGAGGTAGTTATTGACGGACATGTATTTGAAGGCAGCATCGACTCTAAAAATCTTCCTAAATATTCAGCGCAACATAAATCAACCAAAACAACTATTCCATTCATTAAGGATAATGAATTTGACTATGCCTCAGTACTTAAATTTTTAGGAGATAACTACCGCGATTGGGCATGGTTAATTTTCGTTCCAATGGTGATTTTAATTATCACTGCTGTATCGAACGGAGCAAATATGACTGATGGTTTAGACGGACTTGCCACAGGCACATCAGCTATTATTGGAGCAACACTTGGGGTATTTGCCTACGTATCGGGTAACACCGTATTCGCCAACTACCTCAACATCATGTATATTCCAAACTCAGGTGAGTTGGTAATTTATATTGGTGCTTTTGTTGGTGCATGTGTTGGCTTCATGTGGTACAACTCATTTCCTGCACAAGTATTTATGGGCGATACCGGAAGTTTAGCTCTGGGTGGTATTATTGCTGTATTTGCATTAGCTATCCGCAAAGAGTTGTTGATTCCCATTTTGTGCGGCATTTTCCTTGTTGAAAATTTATCGGTGATGCTTCAAGTAGGATATTTTAAATATCAGAAAAAGAAGCATGGAATAGATTATGCCAAGGCCAACCGCCTATTCAAAATGGCCCCACTGCATCATCACTATCAAAAGAGCGGCTTTCATGAAGCCAAGATAGTTACACGCTTTTGGATTGTGGGGGTGATGCTTGCCATCCTAACATTCGTAACCCTCAAGCTTAGATAATCAAACATGTCTCAAACTCCCAAAATAGCCATATTAGGAGCCGGTGAAAGCGGTGTGGGAAGTGCTGTGCTTGCAGCATCTAAAGGATATGATGTGCTTGTTAGTGATTTGGGTACGATAAAACCTAAATACAAACAAATGTTGATTGACAGAAGAATCAACTTTGAAGAAAATAAACATGATGAAGCATGGATACTCAGCGCAGAGGAAGTGATTAAAAGCCCGGGAATACCTGACAAAGCTCCATTGATTATAAAGTTGCGCGAAAAAGGAATACCGGTTATTTCAGAAATAGAATTTGCCGCACGCTACACCAAGGCCACACTTATTGGCATTAGCGGTACAAACGGCAAAACAACAACCACTTTGCTTACTTACCACTTACTAAAAAAAGGTGGACTAAATGTTGGATTGGCAGGAAATGTAGGAAAGAGTTTTGCCCTGCAGGTAGCCGAAAATGACTTCGATTATTATGTACTCGAACTGAGCAGTTTTCAATTAGACGGCATGTATCATGTAAGGTTGAATATTGCTGTTTTACTAAATATTACGCCCGATCATCTTGACCGATACAACTATGAGTTGCAGCATTATGTAAATGCTAAATTTAGAATCATTCAGAATCAAACTGAGGCCGATTGCTTTATTTACTGTCATGATGATGAGTTGCTGATGAAACACTTCAACAGCTTTCACACTGCTGCTAAACTGCTGCCATTTAGTTTACAAACCCACTTTGATGAAGGCGGTTACATCGAAAACGAAAATTTAATTATTAACTATAACCATAATACATTCTCTATGTCAATCCACGACCTCGCCTTACAAGGCAAACACAATCAGTACAACTCAATGGCTGCAAGTCTATCTGCCCGTGTACTTGAAGTACGAAAAGAAATCATTCGCGAAAGCTTAGAAGACTTTGTGAATGTTGAACACCGTTTAGAATTTGTTGCCAAAGTGCACGGCATCGAATTTATCAACGATTCAAAAGCTACCAACGTAAACTCTACTTGGTATGCCCTTGAGAGCATGAATAATCCTGTTGTTTGGATTGTTGGTGGGCAAGACAAAGGTAATGATTACAGCATGTTGATGGCCCTTGTGAAAGACAAAGTGAAAGCGATTGTTTGCCTTGGTAAAGACAACACAAAAATTCACCAAGCATTTAAGGGAGTTGTTACCTTAATTGAAGATGCGAGTACAGCCGAAGAAGCCGTTAAAAAAGCTTACCGCTTGGGTAAGAAAGGCGATATCGTGCTATTGTCTCCGGCATGCGCAAGTTTTGACTTGTTTGAAAACTACGAAGATCGTGGACATCAATTCAAACAAGCAGTAAGATCATTATAATTATTATTTGCCGATAAACAATAATGGAAAAGTCTCAGAGCAGCAGCAGAAGCACCATGAAGGCAACTTCAATGGACCGATTAATTAAAATCAGAAGAGATTTTATTAAGGACCGATTGAACAATATGCAAGTTGAAGAACACAACTTTGAAATAGTTCAAGAGGTTAAAGGAGTAACTTATATCAACCATTCGGCTTCTACTGACGTGGACAGTACTTGGCTGGCATTAGAAAAGGTTGATAAAAATATCATTTGGATTGTAGGTGGTGTCGACCGAGGTAATGATTACTCCATGCTGAAAGATCTTGTAAAAGATAAGGTTGTACACATTGTTTGTTTGGGCAATTACATCACAAAAATTTTTAAAGCATTCAGTCAATTCGAAGAAAAATTAATCGTTAATGCCAGCAGTGCTGACGAAGCAGTGCATCATGCTGCTACGCTCGCAAAAGCCGGTGATACTGTTTTATTTTCGCCTACCTGTGCCAGCTATGATTTATTCGAAAATGTGGAGGCAAGAGGCAATGAATTTAAACGTGCTGTTAATGATTTATTGAATAACACCTTGCATCTAAGATATCCATCATCAAATTAAAATTAATGCGAATCAATGAACAGTTTAACAAACATCAAGCTTAAAGGAGACCGTGTTATATGGGCTGTTGTGGTTATACTTTCAGTAATTTCTTTACTGGTGGTATACAGTTCAACGGGTACTTTGGCTTACAAATTTCAATCGGGAAATACCGAGTATTATTTGTTTAAACATGGATTCATTTTATTGTTTGGTTTGGGTTTGATGTATATGACTCATAACATTAAGTACACCTACTTTTCGGGGATTTCACTCATTGCTATTTTTCTTGCTATCCCACTCTTGCTGTTGACCTTGATGAAAGGTAGTAACCTGAATGAAGCTAGTCGTTGGTTGGCACTTCCAGGAACATCTCTCACCTTTCAAACATCGGATTTTGCAAAGCTTGCACTCATCATGTACGTATCGCGTGTGCTTTCGCAAAAACAAGAAAAAATTGAAAGTTTGAAGGAGGCATTTATTCCAGTTGTTTTACCGGTAGTAATTGTATGTGCTTTGATTTTACCTGCCAACTTCTCGACTGCTGCAGTATTATTTACCACCTGTTTTGTAATGATGTTTATTGGCCGTATTAGTTATAAACATTTACTTTCTTTGATGGGTATGGGATTGGTGGCAGTATTACTCATACTGGCTGTAGGAAAGTTAGCACCAAAAGTATTCCCACGTTTTGGAACATGGATGAAAAGGATAGAAAATTTCAGCAGTAATGAAAAGGATGCGAAAGGTAATTTTCAAGTTGAACAATCAAAAATTGCTATTGCTACAGGAGGAATTATTGGCAAAGGGCCCGGCAAAAGTTCGCAAAGAAATTTTTTACCTCATCCATATTCCGATTTTATTTATGCCATCATCATTGAAGAGTATGGTTTATTTGCGGCACTCGTGATACTCTTACTATACCTGATATTGTTGTTCAGAGGAACTCGTATTGCCACTAAAAGCCCGCGTATGTTTGGTTCATTACTCGCCTTTGGATGCGCATTTAGTTTGGTCTTTCAGGCCATGATCAATATGGCGGTAGCAACCAACTTATTCCCTGTTACAGGTCAACCATTACCAATGCTCAGTATGGGAGGAACATCCATTTGGTTTACTAGCATAGGGATTGGAATTATACTGAGCGTGAGTGCCGGAGAAGCTGAGAAAACAACATCAAAAGAAGATCAACTTTCATCAGAACAGGAGGTATCAATTGCTTAAAGTAATCATCAGCGGTGGAGGCACAGGTGGCCATATTTTTCCTGCCATAGCAATCGCTAATGCATTAAAGGAAAAATACAAACTGGTAGATATACTATTTGTTGGGGCATTAGGTAAAATGGAAATGGAAAAGGTACCTGCTGCCGGTTATCCAATCGAAGGACTCAATATTAGTGGTTTGCAAAGAAGTTTATCTCTCAGCAACTTGGCATTCCCATTTAAATTATTTCAGAGCATCAGACGCTCTAAACAAATTATCAAATCATTTAAACCCGATGTTGTGGTTGGTGTAGGTGGGTTTGCTAGCGGTCCCCTGTTGTATGCCGCATCCAAAATGAAAATCCCTGCGCTTATTCATGAGGCCAATTCTTATCCCGGCATTACCAATAAACTTTTAGGTAATTGGGTGCAAACTATTTGCGTGGCTTACGACAACATGGAAAAATATTTTCCGAAGGAAAAACTTATTCTAACAGGAAATCCTGTACGCAGTGACATTCTTAATTTAAATGGTAAAAGAGAAAGAGGTTTAGAATATTTCAAATTGAAAGACCAACAAAAAACGCTCTTTGTTACCGGTGGAAGTCTTGGTTCGAAAACCATCAATGAAAGTATTTTAAAAAATCTTGAATTGATTGCTTCTCAAAATATTCAACTGATTTGGCAAACTGGAAAATCATTTTTCAGTACCGCTGAAGCTGCAGTTAAACCATATGAAAACAAAGGTATATATGCGTATGAATTTATTTCTAAGATGGATTATGCCTACGCTGTTGCTGATTTGGTTGTATCGCGTGCAGGTGCAGGTGCAGTTGCCGAATTAAGTTTGGTTACAAAAGCAGCAGTGCTAATCCCCTACCCGCTCGCTGCGGAAGATCATCAAACAAAAAACGCATTAGCACTTGTCAACCACAACGCTGCTGTATTGATTAAAGATGCAGAGGCAAGAGAGAAATTAGGAACAGTGATTACAGAACTCATGAGTAATGATGAAAAAAGAATGAAACTCGAACATCAAATTACTCAGTTAGCCATTAGAGATTCGGCTGAAGTTATTGCCTCGGAAGTTTACAGATTAGGAACACAAAATAAAAAGAACAAGTGATTCAGCATCTCAAATATGCATATTTCATTGGCATTGGCGGTATAGGTATGAGCGCTATTGCACGCTATTTTCAATCCATAGGAATTGCTGTTTCAGGATATGATAAAACACCAACTTCTCTCACTGATTCATTAATTAAAGAAGGCATTCAGGTACATTTTGACGATGACATCAATTCAATTACTAGTGACTTAATACAAGGAAATAAAAATGAAGTGCTCA
>JALRAS010000004.1:40644-54757 GCA_023262495.1 Bacteroidia bacterium
TATAACACCTGCTATTCCCGCAAATCATAGTGAGTACAATTACTTTAAAGCTCAACAATTTACAATTAAGAAACGTGCCGAAGTTTTGGGCATGATTACACAAAGCACCTTCAATGCGGCAGTTGCAGGAACTCACGGAAAAACTACAACAAGTTGTATGCTTACGCATATTTTGAAGTACTCAGGATATGATGTAACTGCTTTCCTTGGAGGCATATCAAAAAATTACAACACCAACTTTATAGCAGGAAATCAAATAAACAGCGGAGTAATCAATCACCTATCAGATCAGGAATCGGCTCACACGCTTGCTCCTGTTGTTGTGGAAGCCGATGAATACGATCGCTCATTTTTAACGCTTCATCCTGATATCGCAATCGTTACTTCTGTAGACTCCGATCATCTAGATATTTATGGCAATGCGAATAGTCTTAAAGAGTCCTTTGGTTTGTTTACAGCACAAGTAAAATCGAAGGGTTCGTTGATTACTAAGGCAGGACTCTCTTATCAACCGATATGCAACAATGATGTAAAAATATATCATTATGCGGTTAATCAATTGGCTGATTTCAGTGCAACCGAAATAAAGATTGTTGATGGCACATACACATTCAAACTCAACAGTTGTATAGAAAACATAAATCATATTGAACTTGGATTACCCGGCCTGCACAATGTAGAAAACAGTGTTGCTGCAATTGCTGCTGCTCAAATCATGGGTGTATCGGCAAGTCATATCCAACAATCGTTAGCATCATTCACCGGTGTAAACAGGCGATTTGACATTCGTATTAAAACGTCCAATTTTGTATATATCGATGATTATGCGCATCATCCTGAAGAAATCAAAGCATTTGTGAATTCTGTAAAACAACTATTTCCAAACAAACGCATCACAGGAATCTTTCAGCCACATTTATTCAGTCGCACAAGAGATTTTGCCGCAGGCTTTTCCCAAAGTTTATCATTGCTTGATGAAGCAATTTTAATGGACATATATCCTGCAAGGGAAATGCCCATCAGTGGTGTCAGTTCTGAGATGTTGATGAAAGATATTGATTGCAATAAAAAGCAAATTTTAAATGCTTCCGAAATTCTTGATTATTTAAAACTACATCAACCGGAAGTACTCGTTACCATTGGAGCAGGAGATATCGATAAATTAGTTGAACCGATTGAAAATTTATTTAGACATGCAAAAAATAACCAATAAAAAAATACATCAAATCCTGGTTTATTCAGCATGGACCGTGAGCATCATTGGCATCCTAACACTGCTGGGATTTGCCAATTATACACTAGATGAAAAACCATGCAAAGCTATAGAAGTAAATATTGATCACGTTGATGAACATGAGTTTATTAGACAAGAAAATATTTATGCCATGCTGAAAGAAAAAAACAAAAAATTGAAGGGAGAAGCCCTTGGAAAAATAGATGCCGCATCGCTTGAACGTATGTTCAACAGTAATTCTCATATTGCCAATGCAGAGGTTTTTAAAACAATTGATGGTGTACTTAAAATAAACGTAACCACTAAGCGCCCAATTGCGCGTATCATCAATTATAAAGGCGAAAGTTTTTATCTTGATGAGGATGGATTTTTGATGCCTTGGAGTAGCGATTATACCGCAAGTTTACCGGTTTTTACTGGCAATATTTTTGAGAGCTATGATGTGTGCTACAAAATCAATTACAGCAGATCAGATATTAACGATTCGCTGTTAATAAAAAACAACCTATTTGGCATGTACCGCCTTGCTAAATACTTGGATTCGAACGAATTTTGGAAAGCCCAAGTAGAGCAGGTTTATATAGGCAAAGAAGTGGAGTTGGTGCCGCTTGTCGGCAATCATGTGATTGTACTTGGCAACTTTCAAGACATAGAAGAAAAGATGAATAAACTAGATATTTTTTACAAGCACGGATTGAGCAAGGTGGGCTGGAATGTATATGAAACAATCAATTTGAAATACAAGAACCAAATTGTTTGTACAAAATCAAAGCAATTGTTAGCGCAAAAAAATCAACGATCAAATTAAAGGTAACAGTAACAAAAATATAAAATGGCTAGTGAAAAATATATTGTAGGTTTAGATGTGGGTACTACCAAAATAGTAGCGATGGTTGGTAGAAAGAATGAATACGGGAAAGTAGAAATATTGGGTTTGGGTAAAACCGAATCGGTAGGTGTGATGCGTGGTCAGGTTTCAAATATTGAACGAACTGTGCAATCAATCAAAGTAGCCGTTGAAGAAGCTGAACAAAAAACTGGCATTCCAATTCGAAAAGTTAATGTAGGCATAGCCGGACAGCACATAAAAAGCTTGCAGCATAATGGCATTCGTACACGTGCTAATTCAGAGAGTGAAATTAATCAAAATGATATTGATGCTCTGATTGAAGACATGTACAAATTAGCAATGCTCCCGGGGGAAGAAATCATTCATGTCATTCCGCAGGAATATATGGTTGATAATGAATCGGGAATAAGGGAACCTATAGGAATGAGTGGGCGCAGATTAGAAGCCAACTTTCATATCATTACCGGACAAATTGCAGCTATCAACAATTTGGTTAAATGTGTGCGCAAGGCCGGACTAGAGGTTGATGGTATTACTTTAGAACCATTGGCATCTGCTGATGCAGTGCTTAGTCATGATGAAAAAGAAGCCGGTGTTGTACTTGTAGATATTGGTGGAGGCACAACAGATGTAGCTATATTTCAGGATTCCATTATCCGACATACTTCTGTTATTCCTTTCGGAGGAAATATCATTACAGAAGACATTAAAGAAGGTTGTACCATTATCAAAGCGCAAGCTGAGTTGCTGAAAATCAGATTTGGTTCAGCGCTCGCAAGCGAAAATCAAGAAAATGAGATTGTATCTATTCCTGGCCTCAGAGGCAGAGAGCCAAAAGAAATTACCATCAAAAATTTATCGCACATCATTCAAGCACGCATGGAAGAAATTATCGATCATGTGTATTATGAAATAAAAAATTCGGGCTACGAGAAAAAACTGATTGCAGGTATTGTAATTACCGGAGGAGGATCAATGTTACAACACACTACACAATTGGTAGAATATATTACGGGTATGGACACCAGAATAGGATATCCAAACGAACATTTAGGGAAAGGAGCCGAAGATGTTACCAGCCCTATGTATGCCACAGGTGTTGGCTTGGTGTTGAGAGGTTTTGCAGCACTCAAGCAAACAGAACCTGAGGAAGCTTCTACCGAAGTGAAGGAACCTGAGGTTGAAAAACAACCTGTAACAGGTCACTCCGATCCTAAAAAACAGGCAAGTTGGCTCGATAAATTGCTTGAAAAGACAAGACAGATTTTTGACGAAGACACTCAATAATAAAACTTTAAAATAAATTAATATAACATGGAAAACTCGATTATGAATTTTGACCTTCCAAGAGAAGTAGGCACCTCAATGATAAAAGTAATAGGTGTAGGTGGTGGCGGTTGCAATGCTGTAGATCATATGTACCGTCAAGGGATCAAAGGTGTTGACTTTATTGTGTGCAATACCGATCAGCAAGCACTCGATAAAAGCCCGGTGCCAACTAAAATAATTTTAGGCGCTACACTTACCGAAGGGCTTGGCGCAGGCTCAAACCCTGCAGTTGGTAAAAATTCTGCGATTGAAACAATTGATGAAATTAAAACCTTGCTCGACAAGAAAACAAAAATGATTTTTATTACTGCCGGCATGGGTGGTGGTACCGGAACCGGTGCTGCTCCGGTGATTGCAGGTGTGGCAAAAGAAATGGGTATATTAACAGTTGCCATCGTAACAATTCCTTTCGGATTTGAAGGCCGTAAAAGAAAAACACAAGCTGAAGAGGGAATTAATGAGTTAAAGAAAAATGTTGATACTTTACTCGTTATTTGCAACGATAAACTTCGCGAGATATTTGGTAATTTAAAAATGACTGATGCCTTTGGTCATGCCGATGATATATTGACCACCGGTGCAAAAGGAATAGCAGAAATCATCACTGAAAAACTACATGTAAATACCGACTTTGCCGATATACAAACAGTACTTAAAGACAGTGGAAAAGCCATTATGGGAAGTGCTCAAGCAAGTGGAGAAAACAGAGCCGTACAAGCAGTTGAGAAAGCGCTCAGTTCGCCTTTGTTGGATGATAGCGATATTAAGGGTGCAAGACACGTATTACTCAATGTAAAATGCGGATCGGGTGAAAACGAAGTGAGTATGGATGAGTTTGGTGATATTACCGATTACTTACAAGATGCTGCAGGTGGCACCGCAGAGGTGATTCAAGGATATGGAATTGATGAATCATTAGGAAACAATGTGGTGGTAACCATTATTGCAACAGGATTCAGCAACAAACAACAACATGAAATCGAAAGTGTAAAAGCACCTCAGAAAAAAATTACTCCGCTATACAGCTCCCCAATTCCTACTGCAATTCAAACAACCTTACCGGTAATTGATGAAATAAAAAGCACAGAGCAAAATATCATCGAACTAGAAGTTGAAAATAAAGTAGCAGATGAAGTAAGAAGCAACTCCTCTACTGAGCAATCCTCATCTGTAAGAACAGAAGAAACATTTACTTACCAGCTCGATACAAGTTCCTACAGCGATGCATCATCTCAAGTAGAATCTTCATCTACCGAAATCGAGCAAAGCGGTGATGATGCCATCAGAAAATCTGTGGAAAGAAAAAAGAGGTTGAATTTATTCTCTTTAAGGCATCAAAAAAATTTACAGGACCTAGAGGATACCCCGGCCTATAAAAGAAAAAATATACAACTTGATAATGTGCCACACTCCTCTGATTCGCAAGTATCGAGATATACGCTCTCTGAAGGTGAAGACAAAAAAGCAGAAATTAAACCAAACAACTCTTTTCTTCACGACAATGTAGATTAATTGTAGTAATTTTTTTTAAAAAAAAGCCGCTAACATTAAATGTCAGCGGCTTTTTTTATATTTTGAATAATCAGTTTTTTATCATTTCTGAAGCAGTGGCAACTGAACTAAAGACACTGAGTAATAAAGTGTGTAAAGCTCAAAAAAGACGATTTTTTTAATGAACCACCAAAATTGAAAAATATGAACTTTACATAAATACAAATTACAGAAATTTAAGACGATATAGCATATGGAATAACAATCTTTTTGTGATTAATCATTACCTTTGAGAAATGAAAACAAAGACGGTCTATTTTTGTCAGAATTGCGGAGTGCAGTCACCTAAATGGGTTGGAAAATGTCCGAGCTGCAATGAATGGAATACCTATGTAGAAGAAGTTGTTCAGAAAAACGAACCCACATCCGGTGCTGCAGTTGCTAAAACTTCTTATCACAAAAAAAATACAGAAGCAGTACTTATTCATGAAATCAGTGAAAGCAACGAAGACAGAATTCCTATTCAGGATAAGGAACTTGCGCGTGTGCTTGGCGGTGGAATAGTTCCCGGGTCATTGGTACTTTTTGGCGGAGAGCCCGGCATTGGTAAATCAACCCTCATGCTTCAATTGGCTTTACAAGAAAGCAGTTTGAAGGTGCTTTATGTTTCGGGAGAGGAAAGTGAACAGCAAATTAAAATGCGTGCGGCAAGAATTGGATTACAAAACAAGCAGTGTTTCATTTATACCGAAACTTCAACCACCAACATCATCAACAAGACAGATGAAATTAAGCCCGATTTAATTGTGATTGACTCCATTCAAACGTTGTATTCTCCGGTCTTAGAATCATCTCCGGGCAGTGTATCACAAATTAGACAATGTGCTGCCGAACTCATGAAACTTGCCAAGGAATCGGCTATACCTGTATTTTTGATTGGGCATGTTACCAAAGATGGCAGCTTGGCAGGACCAAAAGTATTGGAGCATATTGTTGATACGGTGCTGCAATTTGAAGGTGAAAGAAATCATGTGTATCGACTATTGCGCACCACCAAAAATCGCTTTGGAAGCACCAACGAACTTGGGATATATGAGATGCAGGGAAGCGGTTTGCGAGAAGTAAACAACCCTTCTGAGATACTGATTACAGCCCGTGAAGAGGCAGTAAGCGGAGTGGCTATTGCAGCAACTTTAGAAGGATTAAGACCCATGCTTATAGAAACACAAGCACTGGTAAGCACTGCTGCCTACGGTACACCTCAACGATCGGCCACAGGATATGATTTACGCAGACTAAGTATGTTGCTTGCCGTACTCGAAAAAAGATGCGGCTTTAGATTGGGGATTAAAGATGTTTTTCTCAACATTGCCGGAGGTCTTAAAGTAGAAGATCCTGCTATTGATTTAGCTTTAATTTGTGCCATCCTATCATCTAATGAAGACATCGCTATTAATGCCACCGTTTGCTTTGCCGGAGAGGTTGGTCTGAGTGGTGAAATAAGGCCTGTAAATCGCATTGAACAGCGCATTGCTGAAGCTGAGCGCTTGGGCTTTGAGCAGATATTCATATCTAAATACAATAAACTTTCTGCCGACCATATTACCAATAAAATTAAAGTGGTTCAGGTAGCAAAAATTGAAGAAGCATTTTCACTATTATTCGGATAACTTATGATTGCAATTGAAGATACCTTAGTTTCTGACGATGTGATAGCAAGAAAATTTGTGTGCAACTTAAATGCCTGCCGCGGAGAATGTTGCGTTGCCGGTGACAGCGGAGCTCCGCTTGAAAAAGAAGAAATTGAAATCTTAAAAAATATCCTGCCTGATGTAAAACCATATATTCCCGAATCGGGACTGAAAGCAATTGAAACTTATGGCGTAAATGTAGTTGATGATGATGGCGATGATGTTACCCCTCTGGTAGAAGGAAATAAGCATTGTGCATTTGTTTATTTTGACGATCATCATATTGCCAAATGCAGCATAGAAAAAGCATATTACGAAGGCAAGGTAACATTTAAAAAACCAATTTCATGCCACTTATATCCAATCAGAATTACTCGTTATAAAACATATACCGCTGTTAACTATCACCGCTGGGAGGTTTGCAACGATGCCTGCATACTTGGCCGCGAATTAAAAGTTCCGGTTTACGAATTCTTGAAGGAACCCTTAATTAGAAAATTCGGAAACGATTGGTATGAAGCACTACAAATTGCCGCAGCTGAACTTAAATAATATCAATGTAATGGATGGAATGATATGAAAAATTTATGCTTTACTTTATTAATCATGATGTTTTCCTTGATTACAAGCCGGGCATCAATCAATGATTCTATTGTATTTAAATCAGATTTGAATTTTAGCAATGAATCAGAAAAAAAATACTACCTCGAAGTATTAAACCAAGCGCAATCAAACAATTTGTTGCTTAGCATGCTGCATCTGCCACATGCTGCTGATAGTGCCTCGATTAAGGCATCTGAAAAGATATTGAATGATTTTATTATACAGCTCACCGATGAAATTAAAAATAAAAAAGGTGATTCAAAATTTAAATATATCACACAAAAAGTATCCAATCAATTCCTCAAAACATTTTCATCAAATTGTGGCTTGCATCAAACAATTCAAAACGGGCAATATAATTGTTTAACCTCTGTATCACTTTATAGCATCATTTTATCAAAGCTACATATCCCATATGAAATTAAGGAAGAGGGAAATCATTTGGGGGTAAGTATTACCGAAGATCAAAAAATATTTATCATCAATCAAACATCTTCAAATAACAAGTGCTTCTCTATCAATGAGCATTATCGTGATAAGTGGACCAAATCGATGTACTACGCCAAAGTAATTCCTTACAATGAGTTTGCCGAAGGGTATTCAAACAATTTGTTCGAAAAGTATTATTACGGAAATACCAAACTCACAGAAGCGCAAATTGTATCAAGGATTTACAACTACTTATCATTACAGTATACTGACGAAAAAAAACTAGAGGAGGCATTTCAAGCCATGCAAAAAGCGTATTATTTAGAGCCCAACCTACGCAATTTGATGTCGATGAAATATGTGCTATTTAACGCACTAGGAAGAAATAACTACGAAACAAGATCTGATTATGAAAAGTTGATTATGCTCTGCAGATTTAATAATTTAAATGATTCGGAAGTAAGCAGTGAATTCATCAGCTCTGAGTTTACAAGATATTTAAATACTCAAATTAGATTAAAAACTGTTTTTATAAACGTTGAGAAAGACTACAATCAATTTGTACAGTTATTGGCAAACAATAATTTGAAGGATGAAATTGTTTTCAGTTTTAACCTACAGATGGGAAAATTGATGATGAATGAACCAAAAGCATCAGTGGACTTCATCCCGCTGCTCTCCGCTGCCTATCAAGTAAAGCCAAAAGATGTAGATTTAAATTCTGCTATCATGCATGGCCTGAGCATTCAACTCGAATCAATTAAGGAAGGTGATAAAGCACTTCAACTTGTTGAAAAATATTGCTCCTATTTTAATGAATTATCACAAAGCATTTCCATCAACACCATAAAAGTACACAGCTATCTTGATATATCATACAGACAATTTAATACCGATAGGATTGCTGAAGGTGAAGAAAACTTGAAGAAAAGTGAAGAACTATGCAACGAATTTAAAGTAATACCGGATATTTCAGTTGTTGAAAAAGCATACCTTTCTGCCGCTAAATATTACTTCAACAAGGGAAACAAGGCAAAAGCAAAGGCCTATCTGCTAAAGGGTTTTGAATATGCTCCGCAATCTAAAATGATACTTGATAAACTAAAGCTTGTACAATAAATACAAGCTACAGTTTTGCATGATGACAAAAAATGATAAAACATTCGTAATAGTATAACTCACAGTTTAATCAACATACATGATACTTTCAATCAAAGGAGCAGCCAAAAATGTAACGGGGAGCAAGCATTTGATCACAACCAATAAAGGAAAAAAAATATTGCTCGACTGTGGTCTTTATCAAAATAGCGCAAAAGATAATGAAGAACTCAACCGACACTTTGGCTTTAACCCTGCCGATATAGATGCTGTAATTTTATCACACGCACACATCGATCATTCGGGCAATTTACCTTTGTTAGTGAAGCAAGGATTTACCGGAAAAATATATGCCACTCCTGCCACACGCGATTTATGTGAAATCATGCTGCTCGATAGCGCACATATCCATGAAAGCGATATTGTATTCATCAATAAAAGAAGATTAAAAGCAGGAAAGTCTCCATTAAAGCCTCTTTACACCGTGAAAGATGCAGGAAAATGTATGAAGCACTTTTATCCGGTTCCTTACAATAATGAATTTATCATCAACGAGGAAGTGAGTTTTAATTTCACTGATGCCGGACATATTTTAGGAAGCGCGGTAATTAATCTCTCCATTCAAGAAGAAAATAAAACTACCAAACTTTGTTACACCGGTGATATTGGTAGGCCCAACGATTTAATCATTAAAGCTCCTGAACAGTTCCCTCAAGCCGATTACATTATATGCGAATCAACCTATGGCAACCGATTGCACGATGATGCTGCATTAGCAGGTGAAAAACTGTTGCAAATTGTGCGCGACACCTGTATTACTAGAAAAGGAAAATTACTCATCCCCGCTTTCAGTTTAGGTCGTACACAAGAAATTGTTTACACACTTGATTGCCTTAAAACACAAGGACTGCTGCCTCCTGTAAAAGTCTTTGTTGATAGCCCTTTGAGTATGAATGCCACTGAAATCATGCGAAAATATAGTGATAGCTTCAACGATACCATTAAGCATTACATGGAAAAAGATGATGACCCTTTTGGTTTCAATAATTTAGTGTATGTGCAAGATGCAGAAGAATCAAAAGCGCTCAACGATTATAAAGAACCATGTATCATTATCAGTGCCTCAGGTATGATGGAGGCCGGGCGTATCAAACATCATTTGCATAATAATATCGGTAAGGAAAATTGCACCTTATTAATTGTTGGCTTTGTTCCTCCAAATTCACTTGGACACCGCTTACTACGTGGCGATAAACAAGTTAAAATATTTGGTGAAGTGCACGATGTAAAAATAAATATTGCTGCCATCAACTCATACAGTGCGCATGCCGATTACAATGAAATGATACAATTTCTTTCGTGTCAACAAAAACAAAAAATAAAAAAAATATTTCTCGTGCATGGCAATGAAGATGTGATGTATGATTTCAAAATAAAATTAATGGAGGCAGGATTCAACAATATTGAAATACCAGATTTAGATAGCTTTTACGAGTTACATTAATTGAAATTGTTGCCATGCGAAGCGAGCAATCAAGTATTAAAATAGCTGCCATGAAAAGGGTATTGATTGGCAGTGTTGTAATCATGGCTATCAAAACAAGCACCTACTTGCTTACTCACTCCAATGCTGTATTAACCGATGCACTTGAATCGATAATTAATATTGTTACCGGTGCATTCGCACTTTACAGTTTACACTATGCCTCCAAACCAAAAGATGCCAATCATCCTTATGGTCATGGTAAAATTGAGTTGCTTAGTGCCGGTTTTGAAGGTGGCCTGATTTGCATTACGGGTGTTTTAATCATCGCTAAATCGATATACGGATTTTTTAAACCCATACAAATTCACAGCTTGGATATTGCTGCAGTGCTATCATTGCTTGCAGGCGGTGCTAATTATCTGATGGGAAAATATTTAATTAAATTAGGTAAGCAACATCAATCGGTTGTGATGACAGCTGATGGAAAACATTTGATTGCAGATACTATTTCTAGTATTGGACTTGTAGTTGGCTTATTAATAATTCACCTCACCGGATTGCTATGGCTCGATCATGCCATTGCCATTATTTTTGGATTATTTATTTTGTATACCGGTTATCAATTATTAAAGCAATCAATAAACGGTTTGCTTGATGAAGCAGATTACTATAATCTAAAAAAGTTGATTTGGATATTGAATAAAAATCGTAAACAAAAATGGATAGACATGCACAATTTGCGTGTACTTAAATATGGGCATACTTTACACATTGATGCACACATTACCTTGCCTTGGTACGATAACTTAGAGGACACCCATCATGAAGTGATTGCGGTAGAAAACCTATTAAAAGAGCAATTGCACGAGGACATTGAATTTTTCATTCATTCAGACCCTTGTATTCCCACCTCATGCGGTATATGTAGTATTGCAGATTGTAAATACCGACATGCCACTTTTGAAAAAAGATTGGAATGGACTCTCGAAAATTTATTGCCCAACAAGAAACATGCGGTGCAAGCAACATAGCTAAACACGAGTTCACGATGAGCAATTTATACCAATTGTAATTTTAAACTGGATTGAAAATTTACATCGGTAAAAACAAATATGCTATGTCGTTTCTGCAGTTGCCTGATTGACTTTCTCAGCATTGCGGATGGCCACTTCTTGCGCCACACGCTGCGCCATTTCCCTAAATACCTTTGACAATACAGTATTTTCTTGAAGTGCAGCCGGACGGCCCGCATCACCCGCTTCCCTGATTCCTTGCACCAACGGAATTTCTGCCAATAAAGGCACTTGCAACCTTTCGGCAAGACTCTTTGCACCGTCTTTACCAAAAATAAAATACTTGTTATCCGGCAGTTCTTCAGGTGTAAAGTAGGCCATATTTTCGATAATGCCTAGTACCGGAACATTGATATTTGGCATCTTAAACATACTTACGGCCTTTTGTGCATCGGCAAGTGCTACTTGCTGCGGAGTACTTACAACAACAGCGCCTGTAAGTGGCACGCTCTGCACCAAACTTAAGTGAATATCACCCGTACCGGGAGGCAAATCGATAAGCATATAATCGAGCTCACCCCAATCAGCATCGGCAAACATTTGGTTGAGTGCCTTGCTTGCCATTGGACCTCGCCACACAATGGCCTGTGAGGTATCGGCAAAAAAACCTATTGACAATAATTTCACATGATAAGATTCAACCGGTATGATAAAGTTTTTGCCATCCTTATTTTTAATCATTGGTTTCTCGTCCATCACATCAAACATGATTGGCACCGAAGGACCGTAAATATCAGCATCTACAAGCCCTACACGTGCTCCGTTTAATGCCAAAGCAACAGCAAGATTAGAGGCAACGGTAGACTTTCCTACACCTCCTTTTCCGGATGCAACAGCGATAATATTTTTAACTCCGGGTAATAAAGGCGCTGATGCATTTCTGCGTGAAGTAACATCGGCAGTCATATGCACATCAACCTCGGCCTGCTTATCTACAAAATGTATAATGGCATTTACGCAGGCCTTGTGAATCATGTCTTTCATAGGACATGCGGGTGTGGTAAGCACAACGGTAAAACTTACTTTATTGCCGTCAATTTTAACATCGCGCACCATGCCTAAGGTAACAATATCTTTCTTTAAATCAGGATCATCGACATTTCGTAAGGCGTCAAGAACTTTTTCGGTTGTAATCATAGTCGTTTAAATAATTGAATTCATTTGGCTCATTACATTTTCACTGATTGCTTCTCAATGATTTGCTCTAACGTATTGATAACAAGTGCGTGGTAATTAGGTTTAGCTTTGGCATAAATCAATTTTGCTTTTGCTAACCCTTCGGGTGTTTTAGCCAATTCGGTATATAATGGCTTTACAAATTTTCTTCTGCCTGTGTGCATCAAAAAATACTCTAGTGTTTCATCTGCTTTACTGTAATTGCTTGCAATACACTTGCGTAGCCACTTGCATAAAATTTCTGCATTACCACTATCGGTAAACCCATAGGCCGTGTCAAGATCCGACATTTGAGCGGCTGTAAGGTTACTCGGGAGCATATCCAAAAAGTGCAACCATTCATTGGTAGAAACATGTTGTAATTGTAAATCTGCTGCTTTGGTACCATCTAAAAACATACCCGCTTTGGCTTCAATCGCTTTGAATTTAGCCGATTGAATCTTAGGACAATTGGCCGGAATACCCGCTTTATAAACCCATTCATCAATGCCAATTTTTTGTGCGAATGCTTTGTCTTTGTTCAACAAATTAATTTTGAGATAATGAATGAAGGTTTCGGTAGTCATACTTTTAAAGGCATGATCATCAAAGTAGGCCGTTAAAAATTTATCAAAATCTTTTCTGCCAACTGTTTCCTCTATCAATCTTAAAAATAGGTAACCTTTCTCATAGGCCACGTCAGTCATGGCATCATCCGGGTCACGATTTTCCAAACTCAACTTTAATCGGGTATCATCAGGAGCATTTTTTAAATCCTCCATCGTTTCTTTTAAGTCTTGCATCCCAAGCACAGCTTGCATATCAGCAAAATCTTTACCTCTTAGTGCTTCCACTATGCGTCTTTCGATATACACCGTAAAGCCCTCATTCAACCAAAAATCGGCCCAAGTTGCATTGGTTACTAAATTACCGCTCCAAGAATGCGCCAATTCGTGCGCAACAACTGCAGTCAGTGATTTATCACCCACCACCAAGGTAGGTGTTAGGAAAGTTAATTTTGGATTTTCCATGCCACCAAAAGGGAATGAAGGAGGCAAAACAATGACATCGAATCGCCCCCAACGATAAGGACCATACAAAGATTCAGCCGCTTTAATCATATCATCCATTTCAGAAAATTCAACCACTGCCTTGTGCACCATAGCGGGCTCGGCATACACTCCTGTTCGTTTACCGGTGGCCAAGAACTCAATATTACCCACAGCCAGCGCCATCAAATAAGCAGGAATCTTTTCTTTCATTTCGAAATGATACTGCCCTGTTTCATTTTTTTTCTGTGGATTTTCGGCACTCATCAGCGCAAGCATTTGCTTAGGAACTGTTACATCTGCGCTGTAGGTAAAACGCACACTCGGATTATCCTGACAAGGAACCCAACTTCTTGCCAAATTAGCTTCAGATTGTGTAAATAAAAAGGGATAATCTTTTCCGGCTGTTTGGGCAGGATTTAGCCATTGCAATGCAACACTTTGAGCAGTAGTACGGTAGGTAATGTGTACCATTTTTGTAGTTTGTTTTACAGGAACACCCAAGGGCTTTCCTTTAAACATGACCTCACTACCCATGAAATACTTAACCTGATCAGAGGCGCTATCGAGCTTAACCGATTGTATGTCAAGACCTCTTGTATCTAACCAAAGCGTATCGGCAGGC
>JALRAS010000050.1 GCA_023262495.1 Bacteroidia bacterium
CATCGTGTTGCATTCTAACCTGAAATACGGCATAGGGAATAATGATAAAACAATCGGGTAAATCGGGAAAAGTTACAGGAATAATAGTTTCTCCGCTTACCGAGCATGACGATAGATAAGCATTAAGTACAGCAAAGCCATCGTTGTTTTTTGCAATGCCAATAAACTGCTGCTGTACCCCATTTCTAAAATCGATACCCACAGCGGGGCTAACTCCGTATTTTTTTGACAAGCGCACAAAATCCAACACAGCCGATGTGTTATTGATATCAGTCAGTACTAATTTATTGATGCCATGTTGCTGTGCTTGTTCAAGCAATCTGCTAATGCTTATTGTACCGTATTTAAAGCTGTAATAGGTGTGACAATTGAGATACATAAAAGATTAAAATATAATCAAATTAAATGATTACAATATAATCTATCTATTTCAAAAAAAATAATATTTTTTACTTTTTTTGTGATTGCTTGTGGTTTCCTGCTCTACATTGAAGAAAAATGAAGTTGAGTAAATTTCTAATGCGGAATATGGGTATATGCCAAGTATTTAAAATAACTTAACATTGCCATCAAAAATTTGCGTGTAAATTTGAAAAAAAAAATATCATGTTAAGTATCAGAAAAGCCATCATCGAAGATGTGCCTGCCATTATGGAAATTTATAATGAAGCCATTTTAAACACCACATCAACCTTTGATACCGAAATTAAAACATTAGAAAACCGTATGGAGTGGTTTCAAAATCGTGATGATAACTTTCCGGTATTTGTGGCGCAAAAGGGTGGTGTCATTGTGGGATATGCCGCCCTCAACAAATGGAGCGAACGCAAGGCCTATGATGTTACTGCCGAAATCTCTTTGTATATTTTACCTGAATTTCGTAATACCGGTATCGGCAAGCAATTGCTCGAAGTAATTTTGGCCGAAGCCGAAAATACCGAGTTGGTATCGATACTAGCCCGCATTACCGAAGGTAACGAACACAGCATTTACTTGCATACTAAAAATGGATTTAAAGTGGTTGGTGTAATGAAAAGTGTAGGTGTAAAATTCGACCGCCTGCTCGATGTTACGATGCTGCAAAAGTTACTTTGATGCGTTTCTTTGCTTAGATACCCAATATCCGTAAGCATACAACAAATAGGCTGAGATGTTGGCAACGTTATGTATCCACCACAACTTTTCTCTGTATATAGGATTTGTTATAAAAGAAACAATGAAGTAGGTACAAAAGGTATATCCGAAAATAGCCAAACAAAACCAAAACAGCGGGTTTTTGGTAAGCTCCAAATCATCCTTAACCAAAATAACCAATGCTGCTGCAGCAATGAATGAAATCACAATGGCTGCTATTGTATCAAACACGGAACTAATTTTTAAAAAGTACCAATCGTTTAGTAGGTATAGATGACAGAACACATATAGCGAGCACCAGAAAAGCATGAAGCCCACAAAAGTTATGAATAGTTTTCTTTCGTTAATAACCCGATACAAAAACCAGGTAAAAAATAATACTTGAAAAAAGGTAAATGAATTTAAAAAGAAGTGAGGTTCGCTGATAAAATCTGAGGTAATATCAACCAATCCACCGTAGCAGAGGTACACAAAAAAGGCCTTCAAAATAAAAGGGCTCGAGGTAAACCCTTTTATTCCGAATGCTATGGGGATCAATACAGAGTAAATCGATACTTCTGTAATTATTTCTAAAATATCAGTACGCATGGCTTAAGGATGCGGGCGTGAAGTTTCTCTCATCAGACTTGCACCATCGGCAGCATAGAAAACGAGTTGATTACGTTCATCAAGGCCGGCAACAATTAAACGCAGTTTGTGAGATGTATTTTTCTCTTCATAGCCAAAAAAGTACAAGAATTGTTCAGAATGCGTTTCGGCTTGAATGGCTTTTATTGTAAGCCCTTCATTGAAAACCACATCATCACATTTATAAAGGTCTTTCAATTCGCTATCACTTTTGAAATTTCTGAGTAAGCTGTCTGCAGTTGTTTTATCAGCTTTCCTAAAATGTTTTTGTTTGATGGAGAATGTTCTAGCTAATCCCCTCAACGCTTGATTTCTATCAAGGTTTGTTGATTTGTCAATAAGCGGGGCAATATCGTTATCGGCATAAGTGGTATAAAGATTGGCTCCTTCTATACCGGGGGTAATTAAATCACATTGTTTGTTTGATGGTTCATAGGTAATAAACAAGCGCTTCCCTTTTGCTGATGAACTACCTTCTAAAGCCCAATGAAATTTTGCGGTTGGATAATCATTAAAATTTACCTTATCAGCTTGGTCGAACTCTGTTAAGCTAAAAATACCACCCGCATTGGTAATGTCAGGATGGTTTTTGAGTACATTATTATGAAATGCACAAATCAAGTTGAGCGCCTCAACTAACTCTATCTTGTAGGTGTCAGTTTCATCGCATAAATCACACTCACCGGTCTGTTGCGCAGCAGGTTTTTTTGTAAATGCATCATCTTTGTTAGAGGCTGTATCTTCACTCTTTTTAGGTTGGCATGCAATCATTGTAGATGCAATGCAAAGAGCAGTGAAAAAGGAATTAAAGAATTTTGATTTCATGTTTTTTTAGGGTTTAAAAGTGAACGAATATATAAATTGTATGTAAATATTAGTTAGATTAAAGATATTTTAAGCGGGATGAATGTATTAATAAGGCAATTCAACTGCTTTTTTCGGAAACGATTTCTTTCATATCCGTCATTGTATGATTGACCTCGTAGGCATTTACTTGATAATTGCTCCCCAATAAGCTAGGCGTGGCCACACGAACAGCAGCATCGGAAAAAACTATTTTACCCGGTTTTACTAACTTTTCCATTTTAAATGTTTCTGAAACACTCAAACAAAGTGGGTTGTCGTCATGTAAACTTACTTCACCCAAATGCACACATGTTCTTATTTCAAAGGCTTCATCAGCATATAGCGATAGTTTTGATAAGTTTTGATTGAATTCACTTTGCCATGCCAGTACATCTTTAACGTTGCTAAATAAAAACAAAATGCTGTCACCAATTTCTTTCAGAAAATAAGCTTGATTTTCTTTCTCGATATTGCTGAAGGCGTCAACACCGGCTTGAACAAAATGAATGATGCGCGCTGCGGCTTTTTCATTTCCTTTTGCTGAAAGGTATTTTGTTGAGCCAACTAAATCAGCCAATACAATATAATAAAGACCATTGTTGATACGGTTGCTTTTTTTCTCACCTTGATTGTGATGCATTTGAGGTACTCCCGTAGCAATAGCATATTGAGGAATGTTGCGCGCACAAGCAGCTGAGGTGTAAGGCAAATTTGTAGGCGCTATATTTTCTTCTTTCAGCGATTGATGATATTGCTTTACGCTTGATAATCCGAAAGGGAAGAAAGGATATAGATCACGCAAACGCAAGGTGGCCTGCTGGTATAGGGTTTCGAAGAAATCCTGAAGGTTGGTTAAATTGATACTTGCCATGATTGCTATTTTTTAAATCAGTTTTTTATTTTGCTGATCCAAAAGTAGTATCACTTATGATAGTGCGTTAGCAAGAATTAGAATTCGGTCTGTTTTTTGGGGTAGTTGGTAGAAATTGGTACTTTGGCTGTATCAGTATACTTCAATAGTTATTACAGCTTATTCAATTGAAGCAAAAATTCATCTTTCTTTCTACGCGATACATCAACCACACTGCCATCGGTCATTTTTACTTGTCCACCATCTCCTTTGATATACTCCTTAATATAGCGTAAATTGATGAGGTGTGAGGCATGTACTCTAAAGAAGTGATATTCCTCTAAAAGCTCTTCACAGTCTTTAAGTGTTTTTGATACCATTAAATGCGTGCGATCGGCAAAGTAAAAGGTAGTATAGTTGTTATCGCTTTCGCAGCGTATAATATCGTTTACCTGTGCAAATACAAATCCGCTCATCGTTGGCAGTGCTATCCGTGCTTTATCAGAGGTGTTTTGATTGATGTTCATCAATAAATTTTGCACATGCTTGATAGAATTTTGCATGGCATGTTTTGTTTCAAATTTTTTTAGCGCAATGGCAAGGTCCTCTTCACTAAAAGGTTTCAATAAATAATCGATAGCAGAGAAGCGGAATGCTTTGATAGCAAAGTGTTCAAACGAGGTAGTAAAAATCACATCAAAATTAATTTGATCGAACGAACTTAATAAATCAAATCCTGTTTTGGGAGGCATTTGTACATCCAAAAAAACGAGTGCCGGTTTTATTTGCTTAATTTTTTTTATTCCTTCATCTACCGATGAGCAAATAGCTTCCAAACGATAGGAAGGAAATTTTGAGGTTAACATGCCGGAAAGTATTTCTTGTTGCGGCTTTTCATCATCAACAATAAGGCAGCTGTATTCCATTGTTTATTTTTTTTAAATAGTCAGCGTAACTAAAATCAGTCTCGCAAGATAGGTAATTTTAACTCGATACGCTTTCCGCAATAGGTATTATTTTTATCCATCAAATCGGTCATTGTAAAATTTGCATGTCCTTTATTTTTATGATGTAAAAGGTCTAATCTTTCTTTGGTGGCTGCAATCCCAATTGATGACTTTTTCAATTTTTGAATTTCATTCAGATTGTTTGGATTGCCCACCATACTGCCATTATCCTCAAGTATATATTTGATCATATTTTCCTGCAACTCAATACGGATATTAATGAGGCCACCATTTTCTTTACCGCTCAATCCATGCCAAATAGAGTTTTCTACAAATGGCTGCATAATGAGTGGCGGCACAAAAAAAGAGTTGGTGTCAATATGTTCATCAATAGCAATTCGGTAATCGAATTTATGATCGAGGCGCATCTGTTCCAATTGAATGTATAGCTCCAAGGCCTCCAAGTCATCTTTGAGAGGCACTTCTTGATGCAATGAGTTTTCTAGAATACTTCTTATCAGATTCGAAAATTTGATCAAATATTTTGATGCCTGTTCAGTATCTTTTTTATTCATAAAATGATAAATAGAATTTAGGCAATTAAAAATGAAGTGCGGATTCATTTGCGCTCTCAGGGCCTTCATTTCAATTTTTGATAGTTGTGCCTGAATCTCGGCTTCGGCTGCTTTAAAATTGGCTTCTCTGCGCTTTACATAAAACAAAAACACTACAAAACCAATAGCAATAAAAAATGGAATAAGCCCAAGCAATGATACATTGAGTATGTTGTTTTCGGCTTCAGAAATTGATGTTTTATATTGCTGAAGTATAGCGCGTGCCTCATCCATGTTATGAGACTTTTGCAGGCGATTAATGATACTGTCGGGCTCGTTAGTTTGTTGAGGAAAAACCTCCATGCCAAGTAACATGATAGCCAAAAACGCAACTATTTTTCTATAGTTACTCAATCGCGATTATTTTTTTAGCAGTTCATCTATTTTAGCCGCATAATCGGCACTATCATCTAAGAAGTATTCAAAGGAAGGTACAATACGCAGCTGTTTGGCAATACGGTTTCCCATTTTTCCTCTAATTTCGCTGCTCACATCCTTTATTTTTTCTATCACACCGGCTTTGTCGTTGTTCCCAAAAATACTGATATACGCTTTTGCATGAGATAAATCGGGGCTAACCCTAATTTTGGTAACCGATATAAAGGCATTGCCAAAATGATGAGCCATTTCTCTTTGAAACAGTTCACCCATTTCTTTTTGTAACAGTCGGGCTACTTTTAATTGTCTTGTACTTTCCATGATTGTCAACGTTATTTTGCGGTACGTGCAAATATAGCTTTAAAAGATAATTTTAAGATAATTATTTATAATATGCTTTTAGATGAACATAAATAAATAATTTTGAGCAGTTTTAACTTTTAACTCAAATTATCATGGGATTTATTACCAACATTACCGCAAGACAAATTTTAGATTCAAGAGGCAATCCAACTGTAGAAGTTGATGTGTACACCGATGCCGGTGCAATGGGTCGTGCAGCCGTTCCCTCTGGCGCTTCAACCGGAAAGCATGAAGCGGTTGAATTACGCGATGGCAATCAGGATGCCTATCTTGGCAAAGGCGTTTCTCGTGCGGTGCACAATGTGAATACGGTGATTCGCGAAGAACTCAATGGACAGTATATTTTCGATCAAAATTATATCGATAAAAGAATGATGGCGCTGGATGGTTCTGATAATAAGAGTAATCTCGGTGCTAATGCCATATTAGGTGTTTCTATGGCTGTTGCGAAGGCGGCTGCACAAGAGGCGGGACAAACGCTTTTTAGATATATCGGGGGCTTCAATGCCAACACGCTGCCTGTGCCAATGATGAATATTCTTAATGGTGGTTCGCATGCCGATAACAGTATCGATTTTCAAGAGTTTATGATTATGCCTACGGGCGCCCAAAGTTTCAGCGATGGCTTGCGTATGGGTGTTGAAATTTTTCATCATTTAAAGAGTGTTCTTAAAAGTAAGAACTATTCTACCAACGTTGGCGATGAAGGCGGTTTTGCTCCAAATATCAAGTCAAATGAGGAAGCTATAGAGGTGGTATTGCAGTCGATTGAAAAAGCCGGATACCGTCCTGGTCAGGATGTTTACATTGCTATGGACGCTGCCGCTTCAGAGTTTTATAAGGCAGATGAAAATGTGTATCATTTTCATAAATCTGATGGTAAAAAATTAAGCCCATCAGATATGGTAAACTATTGGGCCGATTGGTGTAATAAATATCCCATTATTTCTATTGAAGACGGACTGGCTGAGGATGATTGGACGGGTTGGAAAATGCTTACTGAAAAGATAGGAAATAAAGTACAATTGGTTGGTGATGATTTGTTTGTAACCAATGTAAAACGCTTGCAGCGAGGAATTGATGATAGCATAGCCAACTCCATTTTGGTTAAAGTAAATCAAATTGGGTCGCTGACTGAAACGGTAAACGCGGTGAGTTTAGCCAATAATAGTGGTTATACTGCTGTAATGAGTCATCGCAGTGGCGAAACAGAGGATACCACAATTGCCGATTTGGCTGTGGCACTCAACACCGGACAAATAAAAACAGGTTCTGCTTCACGCACCGACAGGATTGCCAAGTACAATCAATTGTTGAGGATAGAGGAAATTCTTGGCGATACTGCCATCTATCCGGGCAATAATCTTAAATTTGTGAAACTACGTTAATTCATCATCAAGTTATTGAAAAATCAAAAAAGGTTGTTTGATTATTTCACAAGTATCAATACCTTCGTAACGAAAATAAAAAACAATAAACTTAGTTCACAATTAGTTGTTTAACACATTAGATTAAAGATATATATTTCACACCAGCAGCATTATGGATAAACTAAAAGAAAAATTTGCAAGCATCGCTCTTCCTATGAAAGAAGAAGTGAAAGCGTTAATCAAAGAACATGGAGATAAAAAACTTGGAGAATATACCGTAGCAGCTGTCTATCAAGGTATGAAAGGCATGATAGGCATGGTTACCGAAACATCAAAACTTGATGCCGAAGAGGGTATACGTTTTAGAGGATTTTCAATTCCCGAAATACGCGAAAAACTGCCAAAGGCCCCAAAAGGTACAGAACCACTGCCAGAAGGAATTTTTTATTTAATGCTTACGGGTGAAATACCAACCTATGATGATGTTTTAGAAATCAGCAACAATTGGGCACGCAGAAGTATTGTGCCTAAACACGTTTTTGATATTCTTGAAAAGCTTCCTCCGAATACACATCCAATGACGCAGTTTTGTATTGCCATCAGTGCACTTCAAACAGAGTCTTTGTTTGCAGCCGCTTACAGAAAAGGAATCAACAAAAAACACTATTGGGATTATACCTATGAAGATTCTATGAATTTAATTGGACGTTTACCACGCGTAGCGGCCTTTATTTACAGAAGAATGTATCATAATAACGTACATATTGAGCCGGATCCAAAACTTGACTGGGCTGCAAACTTTGCTCACATGCTTGGTTTTGAGCAAATCGATTTCAGAAGATTGATGCGCTTATACCTTACCATTCATGCCGATCATGAAGGAGGTAATGTATCGGCTCATGCCACACATTTGGTTGGGTCAGCATTGTCAGATCCATATTTGGCCTTCACAGCAGGTATGGCCGGTTTAGCAGGTCCTTTACATGGACTAGCCAATCAGGAAGTAATTGCATGGATACTTGACATGCGCGAGCAATTGGGAGGCGGATTGCCAACCAAAGAGCAAATTGCAGATTACGTTAAGAAAACTATTGAAGAGGGTAAGGTAATTCCAGGATATGGTCATGCCGTGTTGCGCAAAACAGATCCACGCTTTACAGCGCAGCAAGATTTCTATCAACGTTATATTAAGCCAAAAGGCGATGATGATTTGTTAGAGATTGTTCAAAGCATTTATGAAGTAGTACCGCCAATTCTTGGCTCAATAGGTAAGATCAAAAATCCATGGCCAAATGTTGATGCACATTCAGGAGCTTTATTGATGCATTACGGTATGAAGGAGTTTGATTTCTACACCGTGTTGTTCGGAGTTTCACGTTCATTGGGTGTATTGGCATCATTGATTTGGGACAGAGCACTTGGACATCCACTTGAAAGACCAAGTTCTATCACCACAGAGGGAATTAAGAAGAAAATTGCCGCTATGGAAAAAACAGGTACCAACGGGTAATATTTTTTAAAGAAGGTAAAAAGCGGTCTTTGGGCCGCTTTTTTTTGACTTCATTTAATCGCGCAGGCCAAGGATAAAAATGATATTTTTTTTGGCGAGGCATTCATTAGCGTATTGGCGCAGGCTTCAATCGTGGCTCCTGTTGTAACTACATCGTCAACTAAAATGATGTGCTTGTTGAGTAGGGCATTATAATCAGCAATTTTAAATATCGACTCCACATTTTGCCAACGTTCAAACCTGTTTTTTCTGGTTTGTGTAGAGGAGGCGATGGCACGAATGAGTATGTCATTCCGATGAGGAACACCCATGGCTAGGGAGAGGCCTTCGGCAAAATATTGACTCTGATTGTAGCCGCGTTTTCTTTCCTTATCGGGATGAAGAGGTACGGGAATAATCATGTCCGCATCGATGCAGTATAGGTTCTGAAGCAATTCACTACCATACATTTTGCCAAGCAGGGTACCTATCTCTTTCTTACCCTTGTATTTAAAACGATGCATCAGGTTTTGCACTCTGTTTCCCTTATGAAAGTATAGGTATGAAGCAGCTTTATCCATAGGCACCCTGCCCCAAAATATTTTCTCTATTTGATTGTCGGGTTCTAAGTGAAAATTGGTGTATGGTAATTTTACTTTACATTGATTGCAGATAATTTTTTCGTGTTTGTGTAAAGCACTTCCACAGGCATTGCATACCTCCGGGAAGGCAATCGAAACGAGGTCTTCTAGATAAGAAAAAAGTTGAACCATAGCCATCATAAAGATAGTTATTTTTTTACGTGTAACTTTGTGTGAATTTTGTTTTGAATTATATTGTGGGATTCAATTTTTCCCACTAATTTCGCTGCAATAACTAAATTGTAACCAATTAATCTGCTATATATATGGACAATCAAGGAAAATCAGGCAACAAAATATTTGTTGTCATTTCAGTAGTATTGTTTTTGATCTCATCATTCTTAGGGTATAAACTATACAATGTGAGCTCTCAAAAGGAAACTATTTATGTCGAAAAAGTGAAAGTTGAAACCGATTTCGCCTCGGTAAAGTCAGACTTCGAGGAAATTAAAAAAGCTTACGATGAGTTGAACACCGATAACAAGCAACTACAATCAGAACTTGACGCCAAAAAAGAAGAATTGGAAGACTTAGGCATTCAGCTAGAAAAGTACAAAGGCGATGCAGCGATGGTAAAGAAGTTGAAACGTGAATTAGATACTATACGAGGACTAATCAAGAGCTATTTACACGATATCGATTCTTTACAACAAGCAAACATTGGTCTTCAAAATGAAAACAAGCAGGTAAAATCAGATTTGAAAACCGAGAAAGGTAAGAATGAGCAGCTGTCTAATGAAAAAAACACCTTGTCGCAAAAGATTGATATGGGCTCTAAATTAAAGGCCTACCAATTGTTTGCCGATGCTGTTAAGGTGAGCGGATCTGATAAAGAAAAAACCACCACCAAAGCAAGGAGAGCTGATCGTATCAGAGCATGTTTTACCCTTAGTGAAAACAAACTGGCCAAGAAGGAGAACAAAACTGTATTTATGAAAATTACCGCTCCTGGCGAAGAGGTTCTAGTAACAAGCACCGATGAAAATAATACCTTTACAGGAGACGGTCAAAAACAGTTTTACAGTGCTAAAAAGGATGTTTTTTATGAGCAAGAGGCGCGCGAAATGTGCTTATCTTTTACCAAAAAAGACAACGTAGAATTCAAACAAGGAAAGTACAAAGTAGAAATTTTTGTTGATGGTGTAAATGTAGGCACCACTAATTTTGAACTGAAGTAATTGTTTTACAACCTTGTTGTAACTTATCTGGTAAATAATATTCCAATTAAATGATTGGCATAAGAAAATACTTATCGGAAGGTAGCTTCTCTTACATCGTACATATGATGGAATGCTGATATTGTATGTAAGTAACTCAAATTTTAATTGTTGTTGCATGTATATGCAATAGTATATCAAATGCGCGAAGCATGTCATTTAACAAGGAAGCATTTTTACGGTATAACATCATTGATTCATGCTTAACGAATAAACAGCATCCTTATCCCAGTATGGCGGTGCTTATCGAAAAGTGTGTTACAGAAATTGGTAAAACTTTTTCTGTTTCAGCCATTCAGAAAGACATCAAGGCCATGAAGGAAGATGTCTTACTCAATTTTAATGCTCCAATTAAATTTAGCAAGAGTAATAACGGTTACTATTACACTGATCCCAATTACAGCATCAAAAAAATTCAGCTTCAGCCACAAGACATTGAGGCCCTGAGAGCAGCAATTGAAATGCTTTCGATGTACACCGGCAGCAGGGTTAATCAGCAATTTAATGTTGCCGTTGATAAGGTGTTGGCAGCAGTGCATGCACATGAGGAACCGGGAAGAAATAAGCGTAAAATAATTCAAAGCGATACCTCACAGCATTACAAAGGATTCGAGCATTTCGAAACATTTTTACATGCTGCGAGTCATCGTATACCGGTTTGTTTTGTGCATTACTCCTACACCAATCGCAATTTTAAGTCGGTTATATTACATCCGGTTTTTTTAAAAGAGTTTCAGAACAGATGGTATGTAGTTGGATTTTCCGAAAAACATGATGAACTCAGAACATTTGGTTTAGATAGAATTTATGAGCCAAAACTACTGAAAAGAGCTTATAAAGAAACTGATGAGCAAGTTACGAACGACTATTTCAAACATATTTATGGGGTTTATCCGTTTAGAGATATGGGGGTTCAAGAAATTGAGTTTACTGTATTACCCATGTTATCCGATTATTTGAATGCTTTCCCGATACATGAAAGTCAGGAGCGTGTAAATCAATTGAATAAAGGAAATGCACGATTTAGATTACAACTTATTCCATCGGTTGAACTGATTAGTTTGTTTTTGTCGTTGACAGGGCAGATGCGGATAACCAAGCCACAATGGATTAAGGAGCATATTCAAGAAACTTTAGAAAATGCATTAACTGATGAAAAAAACAGAAAGCGTTAGTTATTTGATTAATGAACCTCATTACAAGGCCACTGCGGGAAGGCCTGCATTGTTGCGTATTGAATTTGCTCCTGATTATACCAAGGTTGATTTTGGATATCAAACAAATGATGATTATTTCAAGGGTGGCTGGGTAAGGATTGCCAAGGAAACTTTCATTCGGTTGCAATCCTCTCAACGCAAATTTAGTCTAGTTAGAGCAGAGCATATACCTATAGCTCCTGAGCAACATCATTTCAGCACCATCAAAGATTGGCTTTACTTTAGTTTGTATTTTCAGCCAATCGCACTTCAAGATATGATGATAGATTTGATAGAGGATGAAACTGATGATGAAACCAACTTTAACTACTATCACATTGAAATCAAGCGTGAGCATGCTATTCAAATAATGCCTTATAGCATGGTGTAAATCCAAATCACCCAACAAGTGTATTAAAGAACAACAGTTGCTGCAATTCCGCATTTTCTCACGCGGAATTTGGGATAAATCGAATGATTTTTGTGTGGAGCAATCTTAAAAAACTATTCCCGAAACCTATTTTTATTTTAACATTTTAAAAATAGCAGAAAATTATTTGTTTGAAAAACAGGTAGTTGCATTTTTTTAACTGCCCAAAATGTTAAACGCATTTTAGTTGCGTTTTACTAGTGTTCCTTTGCATTCACCTTTTGCAAGGTACAAAAAATTATTTATTAACCAAAACTAAATTACATGATAACAGCAAAAAAATCATCAGAAGAACTGACCTGGGATGTGCGCATCGAAGCGTTACCCGATCAACACAAATTTGCTAATGCACCACGTATGATTGTTCGTGACGACAACAATGCCATTTTAAGTACGGTGGGTGCTAACTATGCTCCTTTTACAAATGCGCAGTTGACAGAATTATGCAACCTTGCTGCTGAAAAAGGTCCATTTGAAAATGCTGGATATGCTGAATTTAAGAATGGTAAAATAGTCATGGGTTTTCTCAAAAATATTTCACGTCAATCTCAAATTTTAGGGTATGCCTGTGATGAATACTTGGTAATTGGAAATTCGCACGATCGCAGTAAGAAATTATTTCTTGGATATACGCAGCAGTTGATCAGGTGCAAAAATCAGTTCTCATCAATCAATCCATTTTTAAAGGTGAGGCACTATGGTAATAATATTCATATGGATAGTTTATTGAAAGGTGTTTTCGATTGCTTCAAAGTAGGTAGAGAAGGCATTCACAAAAAAATTGAGTCGTTGGCTACCAAGCAAATCAATCGTGAAATTATTGAGCAACTTGTGATTGAATTGCTTCGCAGAGAGCAAATAAAAAATACGCATGATAGTAGAAAAGAGGTGCTCAACAGTAAATCAGCAGTGAAGATGCTTGCTGCTATTAACAGGGAAACTACTGAACTTGGGCAAACAGCTTTCGGACTATTTAATGGCGTTACGTGGTATACTACTCATGAAATGAGTGCAAAGAGTCGTTCATTTGGCAGTGTACATGGCTCTGCCATGAAAATGAATGCACGCGCATTAGAGTTTTGTTTGAAACTGCAATAAGGAGCGCAATTGATCGCTTTTACCACATTTTCAATCCATTAAAATTAGTTTGTACCTTTTAAAGTAATCACATCAACAGCATGTACACCTCTTGCACCATCATCAGAATTTTATCAGACTCTGAGGGCGTAAAAATTGAATTTCGTTATAGCAACGTTTATGAATCATCCGGCTGGGTAAGGATTAATTCGGAAACATTTATCAGACCTGAAGGTACCGACTTAAGATTAAAGATGATTAAGGCAGAAGATATTGCTGTTGCTCCCGAGAAAGATATTTTAAGATCAAACGGAGACATGATGTTTTTTAGCCTCTACTTTCCACCTTTACCTCAAGGCACAGAGTTCATCGACATCATAGAATATGAAGAAGATGATGATACTGCATTTAATTTTTTTTCCATTCCGCTAACAAATACAATAACTATGATATCAGAAGAAAACACCACCATGCTCCAAAAAATTGAGCAAGTTGCCCTCGAATTAAAGGGAACTACAAAAGATCACAAAAGCTTTAAAAAAGAGCTAGAGCGCATTCAACCACAATTGCAGGAATTAGGCGAAGTATTTCAGTTAAATGAAAAAGAAACTGCCTTATTTTCACTTGCCTTTTACCTGTCAGTAACAACCGAGAGCTTTACTGTTACAGAAATCAAAAGACACACTAATTTTCGTCCTTTCGATTTTTATGAAATCAAACAAATCGTTTATCAATTGTTCAAAAAGGGATGGTTTATCAAGCTCCGTTCTGTAAATGTTATGTTTCATCACAAACGCGGAGTAGAGCGATTATACACGGTACAGCCCAAAGTGTTGGAGCAGTTGTATCTCGATCAACCTCCGGTAATAACTAAAATAGAGGCAGACGTTTTCTATGTAACCGATTTGATTCTGAAGTGCTTGGATGAGTTCATAGATGATGAAATGGAATTTGATGAAATGAAAACTACCTTGAGCGAATATGAGGATGAATATCCTACAGTAAATCCCATTAAACTTGCGCATGAGTTGGGGCTCAATAAAAATGAGAAGTTGTTTTATTATTATGCGGTAGCCAAAACACTCGCAGGAGCCAAGCAAATTGATGTAGATAAAATGATTAGCGTGATGGTGCCGGGGCATTATGAAAGATCATCATCAAAAAAGGCATTCATATCAGGTGAGAGCATTTTGTTTAAGGAAAAAATATTTGAATTTGTAGATCATGATTTTAAAACCGATAAGGATTTTAAAATGACAAATGAAGCCGTAAAACGTGTGTTTGGCGAGGATGCTCATATTGTGAGCAGAGAGGAGCACATCGCAACAGGTATTTGTAAATTAATTAAGTACGATGCTATTCAGGAAAAGGAATTGTATTATAATCCAAAAGAGGAAGCCGCAGTTAATACGCTTAAAGAGATGCTTGCAACAAATAGGTATTCGCAAATTGTAGAGCGCCTTACGGTCAATAAAATGAGAAGCGGCCTAACGATATTGCTGCACGGCAGCCCTGGAACAGGAAAAACAGAAACCATTTATCAGTTGGCAAGGCAGAGCGAAAGAAATATTTTACTCGTAGATATCAGTGAAATCAGAGATAAATTTGTGGGGGAAACAGAGAAAAGAATGAAAGCTGTTTTTGATACCTATCGTAATTGCTTGAAGCACTATACACAAACACCTATTTTACTGTTTAATGAAGCTGATGCCCTTATTAGCCGAAGGATTTCAATTAATTCAAGCGTTGATCAAATGAACAATAGCATGCAAAATATTTTGTTGCAGGAGTTGGAAGATTTCAATGGAATTTTAGTGGCAACTACAAACTTAACCGGCAATTTAGATGGTGCATTTGATAGAAGATTTCTTTATAAAATTAAATATGATCGTCCTTCATTAACTGCTAAAAAAGCAATTTGGAAGAGTAAGATGGAAATGCTCAGCGATGAGGAAGCAAGCATACTTGCCGAGTTATATAATTTTTCAGGAGGGCAGATAGAGAATGTTTCGAGGAAGGTATTTTTGGAGGCGCTCCTATTTGGGAAGAACCTGCAATTAAATGAAATCAAAGCCCTATGTGATGAAGAAAGTTTTGAGGTTAACCGATTATCGATAGGTTATAGAAACAATTAATTGATGGAGCTCTTTCTGACAACTCATGCGCTGCGGAGTGACTTCCCTTATATAAAGCGTGATTTTAAACTTGATGATCAATTGCTGCTCTATGTGAATCATTCAAACAACTGTCAGGGTGTGCATGGTATTACATGCACACTCGGCTTTGAGCCTAAAGTTTATCAAATTCCTATGCATGTCATAGCTTTTCATTATCAAGGAAGTGAATACGGTATATTAGTTACCGAACAATACATCGAGCAAACTTTTTGGTACTGTGCATCACTCCCTTTTGATAGATTACAATTGCTGCATATCCTTCAAAACCAATCATCAAATGCACTTTCGTGTGATTTGCAGCAAACCACAATACTTAAGGTAATTATTGAAAACAATCAGATAGCTTTTGATTACATCAAATTGTTAGATATACAAGCACTTTTTTAAATAACAATTTTACCTATTTCTAATTTTTTAATCCCCAGTTGGGTTGAAATAATTACGTGATAAATTTAGATTACTCTACCGGAATCATCAGCCAAGTGATATAGTCTGCAGGTGATTTTACTGTAGCTGGGTCGTTTGCATAAACCTCGTAACCGGGGAAACGTGGTTTGTGTTTTTTGTAAACTTCATTAAAAAACACGGGCCATTGCTTTTCTGTGCCTTCGTAGGGTCCCGTATAAATGTGTTTGGCACATTTTCCGGCTGGAATTTTATTGCAAGCAAGTTCACCACTTACTTTTATTTCACTCTTCACAGGCATGGCCATTTCCATTTCCATATCACCGGTTGCCTGATCAAACGAATGGGTAATGGAAAAAGGCATTCCGGTAATTTCAGTATTTTTTCCAATCGCAGCTGTAATCTTTTGGTAGCTGTTGTTAAACATATCACCTGTGATCTTTGATACGTTTACTTTCATGCGAATACCCACATATATAATCTCAGGTAACTCAACTATTTCGTATGCGAATGCAGGTGATTTAGGTGTTGACTCCACCAACTTTTTCAGATTGGCAAGACCTTCATCGTAATCCTTTTCTATCATCTTATTTCCTCCCATCAAGTAAATAAATCCTCGGGCAATGAATGGGAAATCACTTCCTTCCATAGTCCACGTTACATTGGTTTTGTTTCCTTCGGGTTTTAAAATAATTTCAGTAAATGTTGCTCCCTCCCAATCTGTAAAAACAAGTTTAGATTTTACATAGGCATTTGCCTTTACTTCAATCATTTCTTGCGTGCCGTTTCCTTCAGTATTGCTTTTCCAAGTGTTTTTATGACCAATGACACCGGGTGCACCACTGTATTGGTTTTGCATGTTTTTGTCGCGTTGTGCCCAAGGACTCCATGCAGGCCATTTTTGATAGTCGCTTATTTCAGCAAAAATTTGTTCGGCACCGGCATCAATTAAAATGCTACGACTGGTTTGAAACCGTGAAATGCCAATGGCACAAAAAAGTAAATAGGTAGCCAACAAGGCTAGAATTCCGATAAGTATTATTTTAATAAATTTCATGGCTTTGTTTTTTTTGTTGAACAAATTTAAATAAAACATACATTCGTTAAAAATGATTTCAGTTTAATTGGATGAAGGAAAAGTTTTTAGAGGAGCTGAATAAGTACTTTGGTCATAGCGCCACCAAAGGGCAGCAAATGCTCATGCAGCAGTTGGCGTCATTCATGTTAAGCGAAATTCAAGATGAGCTTTTTGTCATTAAGGGTTATGCGGGTACGGGAAAAACCTCACTCGTGAGTGCCATGATTAAGAGTTTGTCAACGGTTAAATTTCAATCGGTATTATTGGCGCCAACAGGCAGAGCGGCTAAGGTATTAACGCAATACTCGGGTAAGAATGCCTATACCATTCATAAAAAAATTTACAAGCCGGTAACTAACTCAAAGGGACAAGGAGCATTTATTTTGCAACCTAACCTACATAAAAACACTTTGTTTATCGTTGATGAAGCATCTATGATAGGTGATGGCAGTAATGCTACTGAAGGCAAGTTGTTTGGCAACAGAAGTTTACTTGAAGATTTACTGATGTACGTATATAATGGCGAAAACTGTAAGCTCATTTTGATAGGCGATACTGCACAGCTTCCTCCGGTTGGGATGTCTGAAAGCCCGGCTCTAAATGCCGAGTATTTGAAAAGGAACTTTCATTGTAATGTATATCAATTTGAGCTCACAGAAGTAGTTCGTCAGGCCGATGACAGCGGTATTTTAAGCAACGCCACAATAATTAGAAACATGATCAGAGTGGAGAACTCAGATGTGCCTGCTTTTAAAATTAAAGGATTTAAAGATATCATAAAATTACCGGGTGCCGAGCTGGTAG
>JALRAS010000051.1 GCA_023262495.1 Bacteroidia bacterium
AGAAGCACCCAGTATTTCCTTTAAACTATCAATGCGTTCCACACTGAAAAGCACCAAGTCATAGATGTCAACAAAGTAACCCAATGCTGCCACCAAAACCAGCATGTTAGTATGTTTTCCGTGTGTATTTTTCATCATCAGAATAGATTTCTTTTAATAATCGCACTCTTGTTTTCATCAGCTGACAATTCGTTCATTCTATCTTCAATCATCTGACGATAGGTATATTGATTTTTAAAATATTTTAGTGCTTCTATGGCCGGACCAGATAGTCTGTTGTTTGGATTAAACATCGCATCAAAGCAATGATCCATCAGGTAAGCATCAAAATAATTAAATTTTTTAAGTATACCCATTGCAGCAACTCGGGTTTGAAATTCGTAAGAAACAGAAGTGTAATTTACCAATTGATTAAACAACTCTTGAGTTCCTAGCTGTACAAGACTCATCTCTATCCATTTCAATTCTACGTTGCGCGCTCTAACACCAATTACACCCTTGGTTAGTTGTAAATACCTTGGTGCATCCTGCGGGAAATCGGTACATAATTTTTCGAGTGCAGAAGCAACCACATCATATGAACTATCAACCAAAAGCTTCTCATAATCTGTTTTAAAGTTAGCTGTAATGGTATGCATTTTAGCAATAAGCGCTTTCTTTAAATCGGTGCTTTTATCGGTAAATGATGCTCTTACAATTTCTAAAGATGAAGGAGAATTATCATAAAGAAGTTGCGCTAATATTTCGGCCTTTAAGGCATGAAACTTTTCTACCTGATATTGCTTAATCAAAGCACTTCTTTTTTTATCGATTGGTGTGTTTCTCAGTGCTACCCATGCATCGTAACGATCAATCATGTGTGCTGCTTTTTGAGCCTGTGAAAGTAGCATGTCGACACCTTTTATAAATTCTATTTTTTTGGGAATTTGTGCATTAGGATCAAACAACACGTAATCGACTGTTTTACCTGACTGCTGCTCAAAAACAACCTCTTGAAAATTATGCTCAATGATCACCTTTGTTGTTTGTGAAGTGCCATCAGTGTAATGCACTTCAAAAACTACAGGCATTTTGAATAGTGATGTATAATCGTTTAACTCTTGAATTTGTCGCACTGTAAAACGGTGTTTATTTTTACCGTTATCAATAATTTGTTCAGTAAAATCTACCAGGTAATTTGGTTCACCCGACTTATACAACCACTGCTCCCAAAACCATCCGAGCGATAATCCCAATGTTTCTTCAAAGGCCACTAATAAATCATTGGATTCAACATTCTTATATCCATGTTTCAGCAAATAGTGTTTAATCGCTTTGTTATACTCTTCACGACCGGTAACATATTTGAGTGTATTTAAAACAATTGCCCCTTTTGGGTAGTGACGAGGTGAACCACCTTTGCTAGAGGCAACAGGATACCAGTCCTTGCTATCAGCATCCAATGCTGAATTTTGAGAATTTCTGCGCGACCAATCAAAATGATCCTGCCCAAAAATTTCACGTTCGGCCATCATATTATAATAAGTGGCAAAACTTTCTTGCAACCAATGATGCGGCTCACAACGTGCAGTAACCATATCTCCAAACCACTGATGCGCCATTTCATGTGCGTTTACGGCCACATAATTACGGTCGTTGAAACTCCTTTGATCAGGACAGAAAAAGTCGCCAAAAACAGTTGCGGTTGTATTTTCCATTGCCCCATACATGAAGTCTTGAACGGGAATTTGTGCGTAAGTCTCCCAAGGATAAGGCACACCTATTTCAGATTCAAAAAAGTTCATGATATCGGCTGTATGCTTATAAATTAAATCAACCCTATTAGCATGATCGGGATAGTAGTACATGCGCAAGGGAACACCCGATTTACTCTTTGCTTCTTTTATTTCATATTCGCCAATACCCAACATAAGCAAGTATGATGCGTGAGGTTTTGTCATTTTATAGTGCCATGTTTTTGTTCCATCTTTATTCATGCGCTCCAACACTTTTGTACCGTTGCTCAACACCTTGTATTTACTATCAAAGCGAACAATTGTTTCGGTGATCATTTTATCGTTAAGATCGTCCCACATAGGAATCCAGTATCTGTTATCAACACCTTGTCCTTGTGTCCAAATTTGTTTTCTGCTTACATTATTTTTATCGTTCCAACCTATGAAATAGATTCCTTTTTTAGGATGTGCTTCATAATGAATACGCACGCTATCATTGGTTTCCCATTTCAAAGCCGGTTCACAATAAATGGTAACTCCTGCTGTGGTTGTGTTATAACGTGCTTTTTTTCCGTTTAGAAAAACATTTTTGATGGTAATTTCAGGAGCATCAAAAAATATTGAATCAACAGATTTTCTTAACGGTTTAAAATAATGTGTAACCTGCCCTTTTACCAATGATAAGGGTGCGTCAAATGAAACGTCTACGATCATACGTTCCATATCGATGAGCCTCTCACGAGGATATTTTTCATCCTCCCACGCATAGGTTTGTGTTTTGGTTTGCGCTGCTACTTGCGCACAAAAAAGAGAAGCAGCTATGATGATAATTTTATACACGACTCGTTGATACATATAATTATAGATTGAAATAAGGTTTTAATTTATCGATAAAGTTTGATGGTGCCTGACAAGGTTTACCTGTTTTGGTGTTCACAAAAACGAGTGTTGTTTCACCTTCGTTTAACAACACAGCATCCGCATTGTACATCTTATATAAAAATTTGATTCGTGTACTAGGCATCTCCGGAATACATGTATGAATGAAGAGCAGATCATCGTAAAAAGCAGGTTTATAGTATTTGATATTGTAATTCAAAACAGGGAGCATGATTCCCGAATCTTCCATTTCACGATAACTCATTTGTAATGCTCGCAAAGCCTCCACCCTACCAACTTCATAGTAAGCCGCGTAATTACCATAGTAAACGTATCCCATTCTGTCAGTTTCAGAGTAACGCACCCTAATGCTTGTTTCGCTTTTGAACATCGATTTTTGATTGTATATTGGTTATCGTGCAAATTTATATTTAAACATCCAATTACAAATTAATATATAGAAATATAGACATTTTCATCATTGAACATGAACATAAATAAATGTTCATAATTTCCAAGATGTGAGTATCATTAATGTACTTAAAAAAAATTATTGCATTTCAAAAATATTTCGAGAATATTTTTTCATCTAATTTATTTGTGCATTTATCGAAAAAGCCTGCTAGCATTGGGATAGGTACATATTTTTTTTTGAGTCAATTGTAAATTGAATATTGTATTTTATTACTTTTATGATCTTCAAAAAAAAGTATGTTTAAAAAATCACTGATTGTTACGGCCTTAATTACACAGCTTTTTGCCTGCCAAAGCAGTGTAAAGGTGTCATCTATACAACCTTCAAGTATACAAATAAATGCAAACAGTGCTGAAGATGAAGCCATCAAGAACTTAATTGAGCCATACAAGAGCGTTTTAGATAATGAAATGAATGAGGTGCTTGTAAAATCATCTGCGGAAGCTGTAAAGGGGCAACCTGAAAGCAGTTTAGGCAATTTAATTGCAGATATAACCCTCCATCAATGCAATCAAATTCTGCAAAAAAAGAATTTACCTTTAGCTGATATTTGCATGCTCAACAATGGAGGATTACGCACCTCGCTTCCTCAGGGAAACATTACCGTTGGTAAAATTTTTGAGTTGATGCCATTTGAAAACGATATGGTGGTGCTTACACTTAGCGGTAGCAAAACACGTGGATTAATGAATTATATTGCCAAATCCAACGGCCAACCTGTGTCTGGTTTGAGCATGAACATTATCAATGAAAAGCCCAAACAAGTGATGATTGGCGAACAGGAATTTGATTCACTAAAAACCTATCGTATTGTAACTACTGATTATCTAGCAAGCGGAGGAGATAAGATGCGATTCTTCTCAGAGCCTATCTCCTATCAACCACTCAACACCAAACTTCGTGATGCCATTATGAATTATATGAGAGCTGAAAACAACAAAGGCAACATGTTAAACCCCAAAACAGATGGAAGAATTAAAAGCAACTAATTATCGTAGAGAGTTTTTAAAGACTTCGATATACAGCAGTATAGGAATCATTGGACTTGGCAGTAAAGAAGTATTTGCCAAGAAACATGCAACAAAAATTACCATTTTACATACCAATGATGTGCATAGTCATATTGACCCGTTTCCTGATAATGACCCTAAATATCCGGGGTTAGGTGGTGCTGCAAGAAGAGCCGCACTGATAAAAAAAATAAGGGCTGAAGAACAAAACGTTTTACTACTTGATGCAGGAGATATTTATCAAGGCACCTACTACTTTAACAAGTATGGAGGAGAATTAGAGTTGAAAATCATGAGTCAAATGGGATACGATGCTGCTGCAATTGGTAATCATGATTTTGACAACGGGCTAGAAGGTATTGTGAGCAAGTTGGAGTTTGCCAACTTTCCCTTGCTATGTGCCAATTACGATTTCTCCGATACCATTATGAACGGAAAAACAAGTGCCTACAAAATTTTTGATAAAGAAGGTGTAAAAATTGGTGTATTTGGTTTGGGCATTGAATTAGAGGGATTGGTTGGTAAAAAATATTATGGCGAAACAAGGTATCTCGACCCGATGCAAAAAGCTGCTGAAACGGCCATTCATTTAAAGAAAGAGAAGAAATGTGATGTGATTATTTGTTTGTCTCACCTTGGATTTAAATACGCTGAGAAAAAGATTTCTGATGTTGAATTTGCAGCTCAATCTCGCTTCGTTGATTTGATTATTGGTGGACATACACACACGTTTTTAGATAAGCCGTTGGTAAGTAAAAATCGTGATGGAGCTCCTGTTTGCATAGCTCAAGTTGGTTGGGCAGGAATCAAACTAGGTAGAATAGACTTGTATCTTGATAAGCACACAGGTAAAAAAGTAATTGAGGGTAGTGCAAGCACGATATCTAAAATTTATGATTTTGTCTAATAAATATTTTTTCTAAAAAAATTTATAAACGTTTAAATTAAAAAAGTTTTCAATAAACCTTACGAAACATGTTGATAAACGGCACTTTTACCAAAATTTTAAAATGTAACATGCTCATAAAAAAGGTTTTATAAAGTTTTCAAAAAATCAAGTCTGAAAAATTTTTTTTTACACTTTTTTATGAACACATTTGTCATCCCAAAAAAAATAAACAACTCAAAAAAATATAAACACCTTGAAAGCATCTAAATCCACTCAACAAACAAATGAAAGCGCTGCTCATGAAGCAAATGATTTTGAAAAGGTTTGGGACAACTGCTTACGTATCATAAAGGACAACGTAAGTTCCCAGAGTTTCAAGACATGGTTTGAGCCCATCAAACCAATTAAGTTACAGAATAAAATTTTAACCATTCAAGTCCCAAGTCAGTTCTTTTATGAATGGTTAGAAGAGCACTACATTAACTTACTACGAAAAACATTAAAAAATGAATTAGGTGCGGAAGGTCGTCTCGAATACTCCATCATCATGGAGAACAATGCCAATACATCAAAGCCTTACACAGTTAAAATTCCAACCAACAGTAAAAAATCTTTGTCTAATCCTTCTATCTCAATGCCATTGGACATTAGTTCAAATGCCATTAGAAATCCGTTTGTGATACCGGGGTTAAAGAAAGTGAATGTTGAGTCGCAATTAAACCCATCGTGTTCCTTTGATAACTTCATTGAAGGAGATTGCAACCGTTTGGCTCGTTCTGCAGGTTTTGCAGTATCCAATAAACCCGGAGGTACCGCCTTTAATCCGTTGTTGATTTATGGCGGTGTGGGTTTAGGTAAAACACATCTTGCACAGGCAATTGGCATTCAGGTAAAAAATCTTTTTCCAAACAAAACAGTATTGTATGTGAGCGCAGATCGCTTCATGACACAGTACATTGACTCTGTTAGGAATAATGATCAAAATGATTTCATTCACTTCTATCAAATGATTGATGTGCTCATTATTGATGATATTCAATTCCTTTCAGGTAAAGAAAAAACACAAGATGTTTTCTTTCACATCTTCAATCACTTGCATCAATCTGGTAAACAATTGGTTTTAACCTCCGATAAGCCACCGGTTGAAATGATTGGCATTGAGCCAAGATTATTAAGCCGTTTTAAATGGGGATTGGCTGCTGATTTACAGGCACCTGATTTAGAAACAAGAATTGCTATTTTAGAAAAGAAAGTATATGTTGACGGTATTGAGGTCCCAAAGGATGTAATTGAATATCTTGCTTACAGCATTACAAATAATATCAGAGAACTGGAAGGTGCATTAACTTCTTTGCTCGCTCAATCTACACTCAACAAAAAAGCAATCACACTTGATTTGGCAAAAAGTATGATTGATAAATTCGTGAAGAACACCACTCGCGAAGTATCTATCGACTTTATCCAAAAAGTAGTTTCTGATTACTTTGACTTGCCTATTGAATTGATGAAATCAAAAACCCGCAAACGTGAAGTTGTTCAAGCCCGTCAAATTGCCATGTATTTCAGCAAGAGTTTAACCAAATCTTCATTGGCCAACATTGGAATGCACTGCGGTGGAAAAGATCATGCCACGGTGTTACACGCTTGTCGTACGGTAAATAACTTGATGGATACCGATAAGAAATTCAGAGGTTATATTGAAGAGTTAGAAAAGAAAATCAGTGTGATTTAAACACAGTAAAAACATAGAAAAAGCGATCTCACAAGGGTCGCTTTTTCTGTGTTATTTTAATTTTAGAAGGTAATCAATACTTAATGTAATGATGTTTTAGGCCAAAGATTGAACTAAAATAATTATGCTTTTGGTATCAATCAAATACAATACAACATTCTTACATATGAATCCGAAATTGATATATTTTATAGTACTATTTTTCAGTGCGAATTACATACTTTTAGCTCAAAGTAAAAATCAACTGAGCATAGGGAATTTAGTGATATACGAAATTATACTCAGCGAAACCACATCCATAAAAACTACAGAAAAGTTCCGTTTTTTAAATGACACAGAAATATCAAATTTCTGTAATCAAATAACCTCGACTTATAATGATGAACAATCAATAATTATAAACGCTGGAAATAGAATTTTGAAAAACAAAAATGAATTTGAAAGTTGCTTTATACATTTTGATACTGCTTTAGTTGAAAATCCTAAAACAAAAGAAATTAAGCAGGTAGTTACTAAAACGAGTTATTTAGAAAAAGGAGCGATTGTGAAACTAAAATTTTTTGAAAAATGGTTTCTTGATACTGCAACAAATAAAATGGAAAAATCTGTATTGGCTTACTCGGTAATTATCTGTAAATTATTGAATGGAGACGAATGGAAGGATCAGCTTTTGTTCACTGCTATTAAAGATAAAAGTGCTCTATAATTTTTAAATGACAATCAACTCTTTAAGTAATATGCCTGAATTTACTGTGTTTCCAACAGTTTAATATAGTCCAAAAACAATCTCATCCCTCTTATTTTTTCTTCGTTTAATTCATACCTAATGCTGGTATTCAAATAATGAGCCACATCAAATGTGCTACCATAGTTTATTTGAAATTTGTCAATCACAATTTGTTTATGCTTTAAACCATTATGCAAGGCTTCTTCAAAGGATTCTAATAGTTGAGTATCTATTCCTTTTCTTCCAACCCACGCTGCAAAAACAAAGGGTAAGTTGGTAAACTTTTGCCACTCTTCCGATAAGTCGTAAATGTATTTGAAGTGTTTTTGCAAATCAAATGTTCGATCGCCAATAATTACACCTGCCGTTTTATTTTTTATATGCTCAATATAATCAATAGGCGCATCCATAAAAACAGGGTTAATTGACCAAAAATACCTGCTCAAAACCTGCACCAAAGTGACCGAAGTGCGCGAGTGAAAATCTAAAAATACTTTTTCGATATCCTGCAAAGGAACATCGCTACAGAGCAGCACAGAGGCAACTTTTCCGACAGCGCCAATACAAGTTTTTCCGATAATGTCAAAATCTTTTAATTGTGGAATAACTGCCACAGGAATTAATCCAATATCGGCCTCACCATGTAGCAATTTTCGTGCACACTCCGATGGAATATCTTTACACAAAACAATTTGCTCCTTAATGGGATGATGCTCTAAACCATAAATAAAAGGCTGAGCATTGAGATAGGAAACAACCGAAACGTTTATTTTTTTCTGCATAATTTTCAAACAACAAAATTAAACTTATTGTTTCAAAGCTTGTTGAGAGACATAGAATTTTTAGCTTAATAGCGCATGATTTAAATTTATGAAAGATCCATTTAAGATATTTGCACTATGAAAAAGTTTTTGTTTTTTGTACTGATTATGTTGCAATTTCAGCTGTATTCGCAACAAATAACACAAACCGTGCGAGGCATTGTTACTGATGCCGACAGTAAGCAAACCCTTGAAGGTGTTGCAGTGATCCTATCAGGAAATCCAACAATATCAAGCACTTCAGACGCTAAAGGAAATTTCAAACTCTTGAATATTCCGGTAGGAAGGCAGGCCTTTCAATTTACCTTATTGGGCTACAACACGCGCACGGTGAGCAACATAGAGGTTACCTCGGGGAAGGAAGTAATTTTAAATATTGAACTCACTGAAAAAGTTTATGAAACCAAAGCAGTTGAAATTACGGCAACCAAGCAAAGTAATATACCCAACAATGAAATGGCCACCTTGAGTGTGAGAAACTTTAACAGTGAAGAAACCAACAGATATGCTGGAAGCAGAGGAGACCCCAGCAGATTGGCGGCTACTACGGCAGGCGTTTCATCGGGCAATGATGCAAGAAACGATATTATTGTAAGAGGAAATTCGCCTATTGGGGTATTGTGGCGATTAGAAAATATTGATATTCCAAATCCTAATCATTTCTCGGCACAAGGTGCTACGGGTGGACCAATCAGTATTTTAAATAATAACTTATTGGCCAATTCCGATTTTTATACGGGTGCATGGCCTGCAGATTATGGTAACAAAACTGCAGCCGTTTTTGATTTAAAGCTTAGAAATGGGAATAACGAAAAAAAAGAATTCACCGGGCAAGTAGGCATCAATGGTTTTGAGCTTGGCGCAGAAGGTCCATTCAAAAAAGGATATAACGGCAGCTATTTGGTTAACTATCGTTATTCTACACTCGATGCATTTACTGCATTAGGAATCAATTTTGGAGTTTCCGGTCAGCCACGCTATCAGGATGTATCCTGGAAAGTAAATTTGCCCACAGCAAAAATGGGAACATTCAACTTTTGGGGAATAGGTGGAGTTTCGAATATTTCGCTCCTCGATAGTGAGAAAAAAAATAGCGATTGGTCATTTACCAATTCGGGAACCGATTTGGTGTATGGCTCAAGAATGGCTGCCACAGGTATTTCAAATACACACTATTACAATACCACTACCTTTGGTAAAATTTCTTTAAGTGCTACCTCAGCAACATTTACTGCTACGGTAGATACCATAGCATTAAACAAAGATAAATTCAGGACTTTCAATAGTAATTCTACCGACAACCAAATGCACGTTCAATATTTACTGAACAGTAAACTTAACAGTAGAAATTTAATTCGTTTCACCTCAACTTACACTTTTTTAAATCTCAATTATCAGATAGGACAGTACAACAGAAAGTTCGGCTTGTTTGTTGATTTACTTGATCAGAAGAGCAATACAGGACTGCTTCAATCATCATTCAGTTGGCAATACAAACTCAACGATAGAGTTGTAATCAACAGTGGATTACATTACCAACAATTACTTTTAAATAATTCTTTAGCCATAGAACCTAGAGTTGGAATGAAATGGCTTTTGAAAAAGGGGCAGGCGCTGAATGCCGCTTATGGTTTGCATAATCAAATGCAGCCACTCATCAATTATTTTTACAAGAGCTATAATGCTACAACCGGCAGCTACACGCAAACCAATATCAATATGGACTTTACGCAAAGCCATCATTATGTGTTGGGGTATGAAAATAATTTTAATGACTACTATCGATTTAAAATTGAAACCTACTATCAAACGCAATCAAAGGTCCCTGTCAACGGTGCTCAAGCCGATTACTTCAGTATGCTCAATCAGGGTAGCGACATTGGCGGTTTAGAGTTGGTTGATTCCCTTGTTAATAAGGGTTTTGGTAAAAATTATGGTGTAGAAATAACAATTGAAAAAATATTTCACAAGAATTATTATGTGTTGCTGACCACTTCACTTTTTGAGAGTTTTTTCAGAGGAAGCAATCAAGTATGGCATCACACGGCATTTAGTGGTGGCTTTGTGAGCAATGTACTTGCAGGATATGAATTACCGCTTAGCAACGGAAAGTATAAATTTTCGCTCGACATTAAATCGACCATTGCCGGTGGCAATCGTTACGTACCTATTGATGAGGCTGCCTCGCAGCAGCAAGGATCAGCTGTTTTTATTGCTGAAAAAGCATTTGATGCACGCTTCAGAAATTTCAGAAAAACTGATGTAAAATTAGCATTCAAGCTCAATCAGAAAAAAGTTTCTCAGAGTCTTTTCATTAGCTTGGAGAATATATTCAACACACAAAATGTATTGCGTCAATATTATGACCCTCGACTAGGCAAACTGAAAGTGGAGTATCAATTTGGTCTGTTTCCTATTGGAGGTTATCGTATTGAATTCTGAGCACACCTAATTAGATTTTTTGTGCTTATTATTGCACCTAAATTTATCATCATTTGCAAACTGTTATTGATACCAATATAGCAGCTGCTGCTAACCTGCTCATTACAGGTGAAGTGGTAGCAATCCCTACCGAAACTGTTTATGGATTGGCAGGTAATGCTTATAACCCCAAAGCAGTTGCTAAAATATTTGAAGCTAAAAACCGACCATATTTTGATCCATTGATTGTGCATACCTTTGATTTATCAGAGGTTTATCAAATGGTCACACACATTCCCGAGCCGCTATTGAAGTTAGCCAAAAAATATTGGCCCGGACCATTGACGCTGCTGTTGGAAAAAAAAGATATCATCCCTGATCTTGTTACGTCAGGATTACCCACAGTAGGTATAAGAATTCCTAATCAGCCACAAACACTTGAATTATTGAGTAAGCTTAAATTCCCGCTTGCAGCACCTAGCGCCAATCCATTTGGATATGTGAGCCCAACCAGTGCAGAGCATGTTTTCAATCAACTACATGGAAAAATTCCATACATCCTTGATGGCGGAAAATGCCATGTTGGTTTGGAGTCAACTATTGTTGGTATGCACGATGAAAAGGTTACCATATTTAGAATGGGAGGTTTAAGTTTGGAAGAAATTGAAGCAACAGTTGGAAAAGTAAATAGCCACATGAAAGGTGGCGACAATCCTGCAGCACCCGGTATGCTTAGTTCACATTATGCACCACATAAATCCATTATTGTTGGAGACATAGCAGAAAACCTGAATAAGTATGACACACATAAGATTGGTATCATCAGCTTTAAAAAGACTTATATTATTCCTGATTCAAAATATTGTTGCATACTTTCCGTTACAGGCAATATGAATGAAGCTGCACAGCACCTTTTTTCGGCTATGCGTTATTTAGACAACAGTGAGGTTGACTTAATTCTGGCCGAGGTATTTCCGAATGAAGGATTAGGAAGAGCAATCAACGACCGACTTCAAAGGGCAGCATACAAAAGAAACGAACATTGAATAGTCATCAACCCGAAATAACCGCACTGCACATCACACGATTTATTGCAGCTTTTTGTGTGGTTGCCTATCATTATGGGAAGTCGGCAGTTCCTTTTTCAGAAGGACTCTTACATACCTTCATACAAAACGGAGGAATGGCAGTGAGTTACTTTTTTGCCTTATCAGGATTCATTATGACCTATGCCTATCAGAGCAATAAGGCGGTTTCATATAAATCCTTTTTGTGGAGTCGTATAGCAAGAATTTATCCCGTTTATCTCTTTAGTTTTATACTCGTGTTGCTGCTGATGTATCTTTTTAAAGAAAGCAAACCAAAGGGCATCAGCATTATATTGCAGGCATTGTGCATGCAGGCATGGAAACCCGGTATATCAATGGAAATTAATTATGTATCATGGTCTATATCTGTGGAGATGTTGTTTTATCTTTTGTTTCCATTGATCATTAATTACTGGCAAAAAAAATCCATCAACACCATTTTATTTCAATCAATATTATTGTGGTTGTGCAGTTTAATTGTTCATGTTTGGATGGTAAAAAATATTTCATCGCCCGAACGATTTAATATTGGACAGTTGATTGCATTTTTTCCTCCTTGGCACTTCAATAGTTTTGTGTTAGGGGCTGCTTTCGCAATAATTTATGTTCAAAAATTGAAATCATGGTCTGCGCACAATTGGTTGAGTGTAGCCTTAATTGTATTGAGTAGTATATTAATCTACTTATTCTTTATTGTGCAACCAATTAGTTTGGGTTATCTCACCAATGGTGGTATTGTTCCAATTTTCTTAATCCTCATTGCAGGTATCTCATTGAATACAGGTAATATTAAAAAGCTACTATCCCTTAAACCATTAATATGGTTAGGTGAAATCAGTTATGGATTTTATTTGTGGCAATTTTTTATCTATCTGTTTTTCGAAAAATACTTGATAAGCTCATCAGCAGTAATGCCCACTTCGATGTTCTATCTGTATATTATGACCTTGATCTTGTGCGCTGCACTAAGCTACCACTTGCTTGAACTTCCATTAAAACGTTTTATCAAAAATAGATTTGTTGTGCAACGTATATGATGCATTGAAAACGTCAATTCAATAACATTCAATACATCTGCCTAGAGCATCTTATGATTTTTTATTACTTGGCGCGCATTTATTTTCGTAATATTGAGTACTTATGAAATTCAACTCACTAAACATTCACGATTCACTCAAGGAAGCTATCGCTTACATGGGATTCGAAGCGCTCACTCCTATTCAGGAGCAAGCTATACCAGCTATTTTAGATGGCAAAGATTTAATTGCTTGTGCACAAACCGGTACCGGCAAAACTGTGGCCTTTGTGCTTCCTGTGCTTAATAAGCTGATTGATAAAAACAATCATGAAACTGATACGTTGATCATTGTTCCCACAAGAGAGCTAGCTATTCAAATTGAACAACAAATTCAAGGGTTGTCTTATTTTATTTCGGTAAGCTCAATGGCTGTATATGGTGGTGGAGATGGGAAAGAGTGGGTACAACAAAAAGAAGCGCTTGTAAACGGTGCAGATATCATTGTGGCCACACCCGGAAAATTACTGGCTCATTTGCAAATGGGATATGTAAATTTCAGCAAGGTTAAGCATCTTATTTTAGATGAAGCTGATCGCATGCTCGATATGGGATTTATTGATGACATCCGACAAATTATTTCCTTTCTACCAAAAGTGAGGCAAACACTGATGTTTAGTGCTACCATGCCAAATAGTATCAAGTTGTTGTCGAAGAATATTTTAAACCAACCACTCGAGATTATACTATCCATATCTAAACCTGCAGCCGGTGTTGAACAAAACGCATATTTGGCATACGATGCACAAAAAGATAAGCTATTGGTAAATATTATTGAAGAAAGGAAGCTATACGATAGTATCATCATTTTCACCTCAGCCAAAATAAAGGTGAATGAAATTGTTCATGCACTATCACGCGCAGGGCACAAAGCAAAGGGAATTTCATCTAACTTAGAACAAGATAAAAGAGAGGAGGTTTTACAAGATTTCAAATCAAAAAAAACCAGAATTCTTGTGGCTACCGATGTGCTGAGCAGAGGAATTGACGTGAAAGAAATTAATATGGTGATTAACTATGATGTGCCACACGATGCTGAGGATTATGTTCACCGAGTAGGGCGCACCGCCAGAGCCAGTACAAAAGGAGAAGCTATCACGCTTGTGAACCCTCGCGACATGTATAAGTTTGCCAAAATTGAAAAACTTATTGAAAAAGAAATTCCGAAATTGACCATGCCAACCGAGTTCGGGGAAGCACCCGCGTGGAATCCACAGAAAGAGAAAATAATCAAAGGAAAAGGCAACAGGCATAAGCCACGGAAGAAACCCACTTCAAAAGGCCCTGCCCCCAAATCTTAGCATTAAAATATAAAATATGTGGTAACATCTATTGAGGATACTCAATACGCAGATGATAAATATTACTGAGTTTCTTCTTAAAAATCCGCTTAATAACAGTAATATTTTTGAATGTGATGTCTGCATTGGCAAATTGGTTTTGTGCAATTTGCGAATCAATGACACGGTCAACTAATTTTTCGAGACTCTCGGCATCGTAATGTTTTAAACTTCTTGAAGCAGCCTCCACACTATCGCTCATCATCAATACAGCTGTTTCCTTACTAAAAGGAATTGGACCAGGGTACTGAAATAAACTCACATCAATTTCCTCATCAGGAAAATTTTTAAGGAAGCTCTGATAAAAATATTGTGCCTTTGTGGTGCCGTGATGCGTGCGAATAAAATCAATCAATTGATCGGGCAGATTGTTTTCTTTGGCAATTTCTATCCCTTTATGCACATGCCCTGTAATGATTGTGGCGCTGTCCTCAAAACTTAACTCATTATGTGGATTCACATCAGTACTTTGATTTTCGATAAAATACATAGGCATATCCATTTTACCTATGTCATGATAAAGTGCTCCTGTTCGCACAAGTAAAGATGATCCTCCAATAGCAATAATTGCTTCTTCGGCCAAATTAGCTACTTGCAAAGAGTGTTGAAAAGTTCCGGGCGCTTTCAGAGCCAGCTCGCGCAATAAAGGAGAGTTGATATCGCTCAATTCCATGAGTGTTACCTCTGAAACAAATCCAAACAACTTTTCGAAGATGAAGATGAGCGGATAAACAAACAGAATAGAGGCGGCACTCACACCAAACCATTGTAAGGTATACCAATTGACATTTTTAAGAGTTCCGTCAAGCATCACTGTATATGCTATAAAGGCCAGGCAATAAGTAAGAAAAATAATCCCAACCGTTACAAAAAGCTGAGAGCGATGATGCATATCGATAATGCTGAAAACCGCAAAGAAACCTGCTGCAAGCTGAATAAAAACAAACTCAAAAGGACTTGGTGCAATGATACCCAAAATGAGTGTGCTCGAAAGATGCATAAACAAAGCCACCCTTGTATCAAAAAATGAACGCACCAAAATAGGGTAAATACAAAATGGCAACATATAAATGTTGGTTATTCTGAAACGAAGTGAAAGACTCACCATAGCTGCAGTCAAAACAATATTCAACAGAATAAAAAAAAGAATTTTGTTGTCGGCCAACATATCTTTTCGGAACAGAGATAGGAAGATAATCAGCAGCATGATACTCATGAGCACCAATACAAACTGCCCACTCATAATGTACAACAGGTTAGAGGAACCGCCTGTCTGAGAAATATATTCTGCTTTGAGCGACTCCAACACTTTGAATTTTTCTTGATTCACGATATCCCCTCTAGAAATGATGCGCTCGCCTTGCTGTTTCATATCGCGGCTGAGTGAGATATTATCAAGTAATTCTTTTTGTGCTTTAGTAGTTGTGGTGGCATCAAAAATAATATTGTGTTGCAACAGATTTTCGAAAACACGCAACACTAACTTCTCCGACACACCTGATGTTTGCTTGATATTACTTTTTAGATAATTGAAAGCTGTGCCGATGGTAAACAACTGATTTATTTCTACCTCTTCAGCAATATTGTTCTTTAGGATGTAAATGCTGTAATCGGTAGTTTTATCATCAAGCTGTTGATTGGACTCTAATATTCCCTTGCCATATATTTCGTTTAACAGGGCAAGGCAGATGGCTTTGTTTAGCTCATACTGTCTATCTTTAGATTTGATGCCGATAGCAGCCGCCTCTTGAGTGAATACGCTTGGAAATTTTTCTACAATACGAGAAAAAACTGTTGGGTCAACCTGAAAATATAATTTACTGCTTTCGATCAATTCTTTCTGCTCATCTGTAATTTCCTTATCTGTTTTGTTGATACCAAAATCGAAAGGAGCAATTAAATCTTCATGCAACCAAGGTTTATTCTTTTGATAGCTGTATTTGAATTTTACGGTTTTAGGAAAAACATAAACAATTACAGAAACGCATAAAAGTACCATTGCAATCTTGTAAAATACATCGTGTTTGGTACTGATATAGTTTTTGATGTTTGCGAGCATAAAAATATATTATGCCCAAATGTAAATAGAATTTTTAGATGGATGAAAATATTAATCCGGCTTTGAATCACCGGATTTAATAAATTGATGTAGTAGAAAATTGGATATATAAATCACAGCTTTTTCTCAATTCGACAATAATAAATTGAAAAATAATTAATTTGAAGATGCTTTAAGATAGAGAAATTGTTTGGAGTAATCAAGAATAAAATTCATTTTGCAAATAGCCTCTGCCCCGAGTATTCCCATAAAATTAGGAAATGAGAATGATCCGGCATTGTTGGAAGGAAGTTTTATGACTATATCATTAAACTCTAAAGAGCCAATATTCAGTTTTTTTATTGCACCAGTCTTTAAAGTAATTGGTAAATTATTCAATGATTTTGCTGTGTCTACGGGACCGGTTGAATTTAATTTTTCCATTAAATTATTTTCTTCTAAAAATGATTGACTAAACAATATATTTAAATCTGCCCCTGTATCAAATAATATATCACCAGTAAACTCCTCCTCTGTATAGGTTGTAAAGCTAATGGGGAACTTTGGTATTTGTACAAAATCCGATAGTTCGAATTTATATTTCTCATAATCATTTGGGCCTTTGTAATCATTAAACGAATAAAATTCCATACATCTTTTATCGTAATTGACGCTGATACAATATCTGCTTAATAAATCATAGCCTATAATACCCTGAATATTTAGACTCTTGAAATTACTTAAATCAATAACACTGAAATCAATATTTTTTGTCAAGATGTTTTTATCATCAAACTTTAAACTTTTTATTTTTGCGCTTCTAATTTTAACAGGTCCCGATGCGGTAATGGTAAGAGCACCGCTTAATTTAGATTTGATATTATTTTTAGCTGCAAAAGTAGAATCAATAATACTGCCGGTAGCACCGGTGTCGAACAAAAATATTGCAGTATCTAATTTTGCATTGTTTACCGTTGCCTTTAGAACAATATAATTGCCCTGCATTTGAAAAGGGATTGAATAAATTGCTTGTGTTGCTCCCAATGCATTTGCTTTCAAAATGAACATGTACCATATGATTAAAAGCATTAGTTGAAATTCATATTTTCTCATATTAATTCGCTATTTTTTAATAATTGATAGTTGTTAAAACAAAGATTGATACGCACAGCCTCTAGGATCAATGGACTTTTAAAATTATATCTGTTTATATAACTCTGACTTCAGGAGATAAAACCTTATCATATTAAAATTAGTCTAT